>NZ_CP059973.1:2425300-2728462 GCF_009193295.2 Bacteroides luhongzhouii
GCCGATCGTATGGCAATGAGTTCCCGTCAGTTCTATCGTAAATTCAAGGAAATATCGAACACTGCTCCCGGTGAATTAATAAAGAGTTATCGTATGGAAAAGGCAGCTCGTCTGTTACTTGATGAAGAACTCTCTATTCAAGATGTTATTATGGAAGTCGGTATTTCCAGTCGGTCTTATTTTTATAAAGAATTTACCCGTCGATTCGGGATGACACCGAAAGATTATCGGGAACAGCGAAATGTATGTTGATTGTCAGGCTAAATTCTTTCGTATAGGTGACTAATCGGGAAACATTGTTATTAATTTGTTTGTCACTATCTTGTGCTCTAAATACCTTTTTATAATTTTATCCGATTGATTATTAGTGCTTTAGTTTGTGCTCTAATTTACCATTCTGTGCTTTGGATATGTATCTTTATTTTGCCTTTTTTTTGGCAAAGTAGAGCATTTGCCTTTTATTTGAATAACCTTTATTTGCAGTAATCTTTTTAAAAGGGATTAACCTTATTACTAATCAAAACTAAAGGAATTATGAATGAAAAACTAAAGTATCTTACCTTATTTATAATAGGTATGATGTTGAGTTTGAGTATTAATGCTCAATCTGTAAAATCAATCTCCGGTACGGTAACCGATGATCAAGGAGAGGCGGTTATCAGTGGTACGGTGAAAGTTAAAAACGGCAGTACTGGAACAATCACTGACATTAACGGTAAATACACCCTCTCTGTTCCTTCCAATGCCACCTTGGTATTTTCGTATATTGGTTATATCACACAAGAATTTAAAGTATCGGAATTAAAGAGCAATGTTCTGAACGTAGTTCTGCAATCGGATACGAAAGCACTGGACGAAGTAGTAGTTGTAGGTTATGGTACCATGCGCAAATCAGACTTGACAGGTTCCATTTCCACAGCCAAAGGTAAAGACATGCTGAAAGCGCAGTCTTTTAATGCGCTTGACGGATTGAAGGGTAAAGTGGCCGGTGTGAATATCTTCTCTAATACTGGGCAGCCGGGTGGAGAATCACGTGTCATCATTCGTGGTATTTCTACTATCAACGCATCGGCTTCACCGCTGTATGTAGTTGATGGAGTGGTAATGTCAAACTTTGAGTTGCTTAATCCGAATGACATCGAATCTATCGAAGTATTGAAAGACGCTTCCTCTGCTGCCATCTATGGTGCCCGTGGTGCGAATGGTGTTATCATGGTGACTACCAAGCGCGGTAATGCAGGAAAAGGAGTCCATGTTTCCTATGATGGTTCATTGTCTATCGGTAAGATGGCTAGAAAAATAGACGTAATGGATGCTAACGAATGGATGTCTACCTTCAAGCAGGGATTGGAAAATGCCAACGAATTTCAAGGTAAGAACTTCACAACTGATCTGTCGCAGATATTCACTGACGAACGTTTGTTCAATGCAGACGGTTCTCCGAAATATAATACCAACTGGCAGGATGAAGCATCCCGCACTGCAATTTCTCATAATCACCAAATCAGTATTCAACGTACTGGAGAAGGATCGTCTATCGGAGCATTTATCAATTATACCGATCAACAGGGTATTTTGCTGAACTCTTACTTCAAACGTATTAACGCAAAACTGGCGTATGATGACAAACCGACCGATTGGCTGTCTACTTCCGTCAATTTATTGGTAAATCATACTTGGGGTAATAGAACTTCTGATAACCCTTACGGACAAGGTGCATTGCGTACAATGATTGAGCAACTACCTTTCTTACCGGTTAAACTGGATGGTGAATATACACAGACGAACATTATTAATACAAGCTCTATTCTCAATAATCAGGCTGACCCTAATAGTGGAAAACAAGGATTCAGCCCGGAAGGTGTAGGTAATCCCGTTGAGTTGCTCGAACGGATGCAGGCTATGCAATATCGTACGCAGATTTTTGGTAATGCTGCTTTGACTTTCCATCTCATGAAAGGATTGGATCTGAAGACCCAGTTCGGTATCGATTACCACAATAATCGTGACGCTAACTATACGCCGTTCACTCCGCGTCCGATGATTAATCAAAGTTCCGAGGGAGCAGCTTCTGCAAATAACTCCAATTCTTTGTATTGGCAGGAAGAAACCTACTTGACTTATGTGAAAGATATAAACAAACATCACATTAATGCGATGGCAGGTATGTCTTGGCAAGAGTATAAATATACCAAGTTCGAAGCTTCCGACAGTAAATATATTGATGACTTCTACGGATATTATAATTTAGGTTCCGGAACGAATCGTCCTTCTGTTGGCAGTGATTACGACAAGTGGGCAATGAACTCTTATTTCTTGCGTCTGGCGTATTCTTATGACAACAAGTATATGGCCACCGTAACCGGTCGTTATGACGGTTCTTCCAAGTTTGGACAGAACAATAAATATGCATTTTTCCCGTCAGTA
Organism: Bacteroides luhongzhouii; assembly: GCF_009193295.2. Lineage (NCBI taxonomy): Bacteria > Pseudomonadati > Bacteroidota > Bacteroidia > Bacteroidales > Bacteroidaceae > Bacteroides > Bacteroides luhongzhouii. Next base: position 2,427,728 of record NZ_CP059973.1, read on the forward strand.
GGTTTGGGCTGGATGATTTCTAATGAAGACTTCTTGAAGGACAACTCGCTGATTAGCAAACTAAAATTACATACGTCTTACGGTGTGACGGGTAACTCGGAAATCGGTACTTATAAGTCATTGGCCACGGTAAGCCAGTCGAATACGATTATTGGTGATGCTTTGCACGTTGTGTCTTATCTGGATAATATGCCTAATCCTGACTTGAAATGGGAAAAGACTGGACAGTGGGACTTAGGATTCGAGTTGGGTTTATTCAATAACAGACTGAATTTCGATATTTCCTATTATTATAAATATACTTCAGATTTGTTGCTCGACCGTCCGGTTCCTGAATCAACAGGTTACTCTTCCATTATGGATAATATTGGAGCTGTTTCCAATCGTGGTGTAGATATTCTGGTTACAGCATATCCTATTCAGACACATGATTTCCAGTGGACTTCCACTCTTAATTTAGGTTTTAACAAAAATCGTGTAGAGAAACTGGATGAAAGTGCATCTGTTGATCCTGTCACCGGTAAGCGTCAGATTACAACCGACGGTTTTGTGGGTTACGATATGTTGATCCGTGAAGGTGAAGAGCTTTCTTCTTTCTATGGTTATAAGCGTGCCGGTATTTACGATGGTATTCCGTCTAACTGGGATCCGGAGACAATGAACATACCTTCCACTATCGGTGAAAAGGTAACTTATAAGAAACGCGAAATTATCGGTAACGGATTACCTGACTGGATGGGCTCATTCATCAATACCTTCAATTATAAAGGATTCGATTTGACTTTAGACTTCCAGTTTACATGGGGGGTAGACGTGATGCAAGAATATTATCACTCTACTGTAGCCCGTTTCCTGACTAACGGTATAGACCGTCTTTATAAGGAAGCATGGCATCCAACTCTCAATCCGTCGGGTAAAGAACAGGCAATTCGTCTGAACAACTTTGGTCAGGGAGCTAATAACCAGGCAGATGATGACTGGGTTTGCAATGGTTCTTATTTGCGTTGTAACATGATTCAGCTCGGATATACCTTCAATCCAACATTGATTAAGAAGATCGGTCTGTCTTCATTGCGTTTGTATGCGAATGTGAATAACGCGTTCCTGATTACTTCTAAGGACTATAACGGATACGATCCGGATAACTCATCTCGTTTAGGTGACAACAAATGGGGGGCTAACCGCCAATTCTTCACCTATCCGCGTCCGAGAACGTTTACGTTCGGTCTTAATGTAGCATTTTAATTCACCGTTATAAAAACCATAAGAATTATGAAACTATTAAAAGTATATATATCTGCATTTTGTATGTGTTCACTTTCTGTATTGTTGAATTCATGCGACGATTTTCTGAAAGAAGAACCATTGGATATGAAATCATCTGACCAATTCTGGAAGACGAAAGCTGATGCGGAGTCGGGTGTGAACGCATTATATTTTGGTGGTGTACCTTATTTACACAACACTGATGTAGGCGGTGGCTGGACTCCTAAAGCGACAATGTGGGGTGGTATTGTGTCCGGATTGTACGTTGATAAGCGTAAGGATAGAACATTTACTACGGCATCCGAAGGGTGTAACTTCAATATTGAATCTTTTGATGATATTGCAATGAAATACTGGCATGAGTTTTATAAAGGTATTTCACGTGCCAACTTTGTTATAGCCAATATTCCGACAATGACCGGTGTGCTGGATGAGGCTACTATTAATAATTATGTGGCTCAAGGTAAATTTTTCCGTGCATACGGGTATTTTTGGCTAGTCAAAGAATTTGGTGGCGTTCCTTATATTTCAGAACCTTACACTTCTACAGAAGGAATGTACAAAGAACGTCTTTCCGCCGAAGAGATCTATAAGAAGATTGAAGCCGACTTACTGGATATTGTCAATGGAGATGCATTGCCGAATAAAACGTTCTATGAAAATGGCTGTTATGTTACCAGAGCAATGGCGCAGACTTTGCTGGCACAAGTTTATCTACAATGGGCTGGTGCACCGTTAAACGGGGGGGCAGACTATTATGGAAAAGCTGCACAGATGGCATTGAAAGTGATTAATGATAGTCCTCACGAACTTATTCATCCGAATGGAACGACTGATGATTTGAACTCTGCGTATAATGTGATTAAGACAACGAAAGAATCAGCTGAAATCATTTATGCTAAAGAATACAATTATAGTGATTATAGTGTAGGTAACTCTTATGCTTGTCGTTCTATCGGGACAGATGCTTTTCAGTGGGGAGTGTTCCATCCGGGAGGAGACGTGCTGTATAATGCATACCTTCCCTGTGATATGTTGCTTAACAGTTATGCCTCTAATGATATTCGGGGACATGAGAAACAGTTCTTCTTTAAGCAATATACCGATGCTGCAGGAAAAACTTATACTTTGAACAATGCAGGTAACTGGGCATGGTTTGATGAAAATGCCTTGATTAGTGGTCACGACGGTGATTATAATATGCCGGTATTCCGTTTTGCGGAAGTCTTGCTGATTGCAGCCGAAGGTCTGGCACGTACAAACCATGAAGATAATGCTGTCGGTGGAGCTAAATATTATCTCAATCAAGTGCGTAAACGTGCTGGATTGGCAGATGAGACGGCTACAGGAAACGATTTAATACAATCGATTTTGACTGAACGTTTGCATGAGTTACCGTTGGAATTTAAGATTTGGGATGACATTCGTCGTACTCGTTTGTATCCGGAAGCATCTACCGAATCAGGAAAATTGAAATGGACTGCTCTTGCATCGGCTCAAATCCAAAACAAGCCCGATGGAAGCACAAGAGCCGGTGCGATTCCCGAATATGCTTTATTATGGCCTATCCCGTTGGATGAAATTCAGGCTAATCCAGCTTTGGAAGGACATCAGAATCCGGGATGGAATTAATTAGGTAATAAGAAATATTTGTTTCTAATAGAATTGGAGAGAGGGTAAAGGCAAATTATCCTCTCTCTATTGCTTAAACAGTTAGTCTTCCGGTTGTACTCTCGTAGTATGCACATAAATATTATATGTTGATTCTCAATTATTTAACTTGTACTCTCGTTGACACTCGTTTCCTTTGATTGACTATACTGCTATTTTTTCTTATTTTGGCGTATCAGAGGACTGATAATTGCTGAAAGATGCTTTAATTTGTAACGTAAATAAAAAAGACTTGATAATCTAGTATTAATAGCTTAATTCGTAGACCATGAATAAAAAGAAACTACTATCATTCGCAATAGCCCTGCTATTGGGAGCTTCCTCTACTTTTGCGCAAAAGCAACCGGTAGACTATGTGAATCCTTTAATGGGGACTGATTCGAAAATATCACTATCCAATGGAAATACATATCCTGCCATTGCGTTGCCTTGGGGAATGAACTTTTGGATGCCACAAACCGGGAAGATGGGTGACGGTTGGGCTTATACTTATGCATCCGACAAAATCAGAGGTTTCAAGCAAACTCATCAGCCCAGTCCGTGGATCAATGACTATGGCCAGTTCTCAATCATGCCGATGACTAAACAGTTGAAGATCGATCAGGACAGTCGTGCTTCATGGTTCTCTCACAAAGCCGAGAAAGCCACTCCTTATTATTACAGTGTTTATTTGTCCGAGTATGACATGACAACTGAAATAGCTCCGACAGAACGTTGTGCATATTTCCGTTTCACTTTCCCTGAAACTTCTGATGCCTATGTGGTGGTAGATGCTTTCGACCGCGGTTCGTATGTAAAAGTGATTCCTGAAGAAAATAAAATAGTCGGTTATACGACACGCAATAGTGGCGGTGTTCCTCAAAACTTTAAGAATTACTTTGTGATAGAGTTCGACAAGCCTTTTACTTTTAATAAAGTATGGGCAGACTATCATTTGGTTGAAACACATCTTGAACTGCAATCCAATCATGTCGGTGCAGCTATTGGATTTTCGACGAAGAAGGGAGAACAAGTACACGCAAAAGTGGCATCCTCATTCATCAGCCCCGAACAGGCAGAACTGAATTTGAAAGAAATTGGAAACAAGACCTTCGAACAGACAAAAGAAGCCGGACGTAAGGCATGGAACAATGTCTTGGGGCGTATCAAGGTTGAAGACAGCGATGAGAATCGTATGCGTACGTTCTATTCTTGCTTGTATCGTTCGGTGTTGTTTCCTCGTATGTTTTACGAGGTAAACAGTAAGGGGGAAATAGTACATTATAGTCCCTATAATGGTGAAATCCGTCCGGGATATATGTTTACCGATACTGGATTCTGGGATACTTTCCGTTGCCTGTTTCCATTTGTTAATTTGATATATCCTTCAATGGGTGAGAAGATGCAGGAAGGCCTGTTGAATACCTATCTTGAAAGTGGATTCTTTCCCGAATGGGCAAGTCCGGGCCATCGTGGTTGCATGGTTGGGAACAATTCTGCTTCTGTAGTAGCAGATGCCTTTATGAAGAATGTAACCAAAGCGGATGCAGAAAAAATGTACGAAGGTCTACTGAAAGGAGCCAATAGCGTACATCCGAAAGTTTCTACTACCGGACGTCGTGGATATGAATATTATAACAAGCTGGGTTATGTGCCGTACGATGTGAAAATTAATGAGAATGCGGCACGCACATTGGAATATGCATACGATGACTGGTGCATCTATCGTATGGGTGAAAAATTAGGTCGTCCGGCAGAAGAACTGGATGTTTATAAGAAAAGGAGCCAGAACTACCGTAATCTGTTCGATCCGGAAACTAAGTTGATGCGGGGAAAGAATTCCGATGGAACTTTCCAGACTCCTTTCAATCCTTTTAAATGGGGAGATGCCTTTACGGAAGGAAATAGTTGGCATTATACATGGTCGGTATTCCACGATGTACAAGGACTGGTTGATCTGATGGGCGGCAAGAAGATGTTTGTCAGCATGCTTGATTCTGTATTCAATCTTCCTCCTGTATTTGATGATAGTTATTATGGAGGAGTGATTCACGAGATTCGTGAAATGGAAATTGCTAACATGGGTAACTATGCGCATGGCAACCAGCCTATCCAGCACATGATTTACTTGTATAACTATGCTGGCGAGCCTTGGAAAGCCCAATATTGGTTGCGTGAGACGATGAACCGCCTCTATCTTCCTACTCCGGATGGTTATTGTGGAGATGAAGATAACGGTCAGACTTCGGCTTGGTATGTATTTACCGCATTGGGTTTCTATCCGGTATGTCCGGGCAGCAATGAATATGTGATGGGAGCTCCTTACTTTAAGAAAGCAACGATTACACTGGAGAACGGTAAGAAATTGGAAATCTCCGCCCCGAAGAATAACGATGATAATCGTTATATTCGTTCATTGAATTATAATGGCAAGAATTATACAAAGAATTATCTGAACCATTTCGATCTGTTGAAAGGCGGGCGTCTGGTGTTTGATATGGATAACAAACCGAATAAGGGAAGAGGTATCAACGAATCAGACTTCCCATATTCATTCTCTCGTGACGTAAAGTAAGCAGCTATGAATAATATGAGAAAGAAAGTATTGATGGTGACTATGGCGGCAGCAACTTTGTCCGCCATAGCTCAACAACCGGTGGACTATGTGAATCCGATAATCGGGACTAATGGGATGGGGCACACCTTTCCCGGTGCTTGCACTCCTTTCGGATGGGTACAGTTGAGTCCGGACACAGACACAATTCCGCATAATGTAAATGGAGCTTATCAGAAAAATGCCTACGAGTATTGTGCCGGTTACCAATATAGAGACAAGACTATTGTTGGCTTCAGTCACACTCATCTTAGTGGTACGGGACATTCTGACTTGGGAGACATTTTGTTGATGCCGGCTGTTGGCGATGTAAAGTTAAATCCCGGACGGGCGGATTACCCGGAAGAGGGATACCGTTCACGTTTTGACCATGCTACAGAAAAGGCTGTTCCCGGATATTATGAAGTGATACTGGACGATTATGGCATTAAGGCCCAACTGACAGCAACACAACGGACGGGCATACATAAATATACCTTCCCGAAAGGAAAAGATGGGCATTTGATTTTGGATCTGGTGCATGGTATTTATAATTATGACGGCAAAGTACTATGGGCTAATTTAAGGGTAGAAAACGATACTTTGTTGACCGGATACCGTATCACCAACGGATGGGCGCGCACGAATTATACCTATTTTGCTATCTCTTTGTCACAGCCGATTAAAGACTACGGATATAAGGATAAGGAAAAAGTATTGTACAATGGCTTTTGGCGTCGTTTCAAGTTGGAAAAGAACTTCCCCGAAATCACAGGTCGAAAAATTGTGGCTTACTTTAACTTCGATACCGCTAACAACTCGGAACTGGTCGTAAAAGTGGCATTGTCGGCAGTCAGTACGGAAGGGGCCATTCAGAATCTGCGTGCCGAGGCTTCCGGAAAGAGTTTCGAACAGCTGGCGGAAACTGCTCGGACAGACTGGAATAGCGAACTGGATCATTTCGAGATCGAAGGTACGCCCGATCAGAAAGCAATGTTCTATACTTCCCTTTACCACACCATGATTAATCCGTCTGTGTATATGGATGTAGACGGTTCCTATCGTGGGCTGGATCATAACATACACCGGGCGGAAGGATTCACCAACTATACTATATTTTCCCTTTGGGATACCTATCGTGCGGAACATCCTTTCCTGAATCTGGTGAAACCGGGACGCAATGCGGATATGGTGGAATCCATGATTAAACATGAGCAACAAAGCGTGCACGGAATGTTGCCGGTATGGAGTCTGATGGGAAATGAAAACTGGTGTATGAGCGGTTATCATGCTGTGTCTGTACTGGCGGATGCAATAACCAAAGGTGTCTTTTCGAATGTAGATGAGGCATTGGCGGCAATGGTCAGTACATCCACCGTTCCGTATTATGAAGGTATAGCCGATTATATGAAGCTGGGATATATTCCGCTTGACAAAAGTGGTACAGCAGCCTCTTCTACTTTGGAGTATGCATACGATGATTGGACTATTTATCAGACAGCTTTGAAGGCAGGTAACAAGGAAATAGCGGAGACTTACCGGAAACGTGCCCTCAATTATCGTACTATCTATGATACAAGTATTGGTTTTGCACGTCCTCGTTATAGTGACGGTTCTTTCAAGAAAGAGTTTGATGTATTGCAAACCTATGGTGAAGGTTTTATCGAAGGCAATTCATGGAATTTCTCTTTTCATGTGCCGCACGATGTATTTGGCATGATCGACCTGATGGGAGGAGAAAGGACATTCGTGCAGAGACTGGATGAACTGTTCTCCATGCATTTGCCGGAGAAGTACTATGAACATAATGAGGATATTACGGAAGAATGTTTGGTAGGCGGATATGTGCATGGTAATGAGCCGAGCCACCATGTACCTTATCTATATGCGTGGACTTCCCAGCCGTGGAAATCGCAGTACTGGCTGCGTGAGATTCTGAATAAGATGTATAAGAATGATATTAACGGATTGGGTGGAAATGATGATTGCGGACAGATGTCAGCATGGTACCTTTTCTCCGTGATGGGCTTCTATCCGGTTTGTCCTGGTACAGACCAGTATGTATTGGGAGCGCCCTACCTGCCTTATCTGAAGATGACGCTTCCTAATGGAAAGACATTGGAGATCAAAGCGCCGGGTGTCAGCGACAAGAAACGTTACGTGCAGTCGCTGAAATTGAACGGCAAAGTATACGACAAGATGTATATTACACATGAAGACATTTTGAAAGGAGGCGTGCTTGAATTCAAGATGGGTGCGTCACCTAACAAACGCCGCGGATTATCACCGGAGGATAAACCTTATTCATTAACTAATGGAATCAACAAATAATCAATAAAGAAATATGAAAAAGATACATTTAATCTATGCAGCCTGCCTGCTGATAGGTATGGGGGCTTGTGCTGCAAGTGTGCAAAAACAGGTGAAGGATAATTCTGATGTATGGAAAGAGTACAATACAGGTGCTGTATTGTTTGAGGACAAAGCACCGGAAACGCTGGGATCGGACATTTACCACCGGATCATTCCCGATGCTGAATCGTACATCAAGGAACAGGCACGTACTGTATTAGCTACTCTTTACAATTCTCCGGAAGATAGTATTCCTGCAGTGCACAAGATACATTATACATTGGAAGATATCAACGGTATTTCTGCGAAAGGTGGTGGTAATGGTGATGTGACGATTTTCTACAGTACACGTCACATTGAAAAATCTTTTGCAGCGAATGATACGGCGAAGTTGTTTTTTGAAACACGCGGGGTACTCTTGCATGAATTGACGCACGCATATCAGCTGGAGCCGCAGGGAATCGGCTCTTATGGAACCAATCGTGTGTTCTGGGCATTTATTGAGGGAATGGCAGATGCTGTGCGGGTTGCCAATGGAGGATTTGACGGACCGAATGCCCGTCCGAAAGGTGGAAATTATATGGATGGATACCGTACGGCGGGTTATTTCTTCGTGTGGTTACGTGACAACAAAGATCCTGAATTCCTGCGTAAGTTCAACCGGAGTACATTGGAGGTGGTGCCTTGGTCGTTTGATGGTGCTATCAAGCATGTTTTGGGAGACGAATATAATATTGATGAACTGTGGCATGAATATCAAGTTGCGGTAGGAGATATACAAGCACAATAAGAATAAATATGGTTAGTAGATTGGGTAAAAAGAGATTGTTTTTGGTTTGGTCGTGTCTGGTGAGTATTTTGCCGGGCATGGCTCAAACCGAGAAACTGATTGATTATGTGAATCCATTTGTGGGAACAGATGGTTATGGCAATGTGTATCCGGGTGCACAGATTCCTTTCGGGGGAATTCAGATGAGTCCGGACACAGATAGTAAATACTATGATGCGGCTTCCGGTTATAAATATAATCATTCCACCTTGTTGGGATTCAGTCTGACTCATTTAAGCGGGACCGGTATACCTGATTTGGGAGACTTTTTGTTTATTCCCGGAACAGGAGAGATGAAACTGGATCCGGGGACACGTGAGGAGCCGGAAAAGGGATATCGCTCACGTTATTCTCATGAAAAGGAATGGGCGTCACCTAATTATTATGCGGTTGAACTGGCAGATTATGGAGTAAAGGCTGAAATGACGTCGGGGGTACGTAGTGGTATGTTTCGCTTCACCTATCCTCAATCGGATAAAGCTTTTATTATGATCGATATGAACCATACTTTATGGCAATCTTGTGAATGGGCGAATCTGCGCATGGAAAATGATTCTACCATCACCGGATATAAACTGGTAAAAGGCTGGGGACCGGAACGGCATATCTATTTCACGGCTACTTTCTCTAAGAAGTTGACCGGTTTGCGCTTTATGCAGAATAAGAAGCCGGTGATTTACAATACCTCCCGGTTTCGTAGCAGTTATGAGGCTTGGGGAAAGAATTTGATGGCTTGCATCTCTTTTGATACAAAAGCCGGAGAGGAAGTGATTGTAAAAACAGCTATTTCATCGGTCAGCACAAACGGGGCGAAAAACAATATGGCAGAACTTGCCGGACTCACTTTCGATGATCTGAAAGCCAAAGGAGAAGCGCTATGGGAAAAAGAACTTGGAAAATATAAGATTACTTCCGACCGTAAAACGAAAAGAACATTCTACACGTCGGCTTATCATGCGGCTTTGCATCCGTTTATCTTTCAGGATGCAGACGGGCAATTTCGCGGATTAGATAAAAATATAGAGAAAGCCGAAGGATTTACCAACTATACGGTATTCTCTCTTTGGGATACCTACCGGGCTTTGCATCCTTGGTTCAATCTGGTTCAGCAGGAAGTGAATGCCGATATTGCCAATTCAATGCTGGCTCATTATGATAAAAGTGTGGAGAAAATGCTGCCTATCTGGTCGTTTTATGGAAATGAGACTTGGTGTATGATTGGTTATCATGCAGTTTCCGTGTTGGCTGACATGATTGTGAAGGGAGTGAAAGGGTTCGATTACGAACGTGCGTATGAAGCAATGAAGACCACGGCGATGAATCCGAATTATGACTGTTTGCCGGAGTATTGTATGATGGGATATGTACCTTTCGATAAAGAGGCGGAATCAGTATCTAAAACTTTGGAATATGCGTATGATGATTATTGCATGGCACAGGCTGCCAAGGCTTTGGGTAAAGAGGATGATTATCGTTATTTCTTGAATCGTGCACTCTCTTATCAGACTTTGATTGACCCGGAAACGAAGTATATGCGTGGCAAGGACAGTCAGGGAAACTGGCGTACACCGTTTACTCCGGTAGCTTATCAAGGTCCCGGATCTGTAAATGGATGGGGGGATATTACGGAAGGCTTTACTGTACAATATACCTGGTATGTACCACAAGATGTACAAGGATATATGAACGAAACTGGCGAAGACTGGTTCCGCAATCGGTTGGATGAACTGTTCACGGTAGAGTTGCCGGATGACATTCCGGGAGCACATGATATTCAAGGCCGTATCGGAGCTTATTGGCACGGAAATGAACCATGCCATCATGTAGCGTATCTTTATAATTATTTGAAAGAACCATGGAAATGTCAGAAGTGGGTACGGACGATTGCTGAACGTTTCTATGGCGATACTCCGGATGCATTAAGTGGCAATGACGATTGCGGACAGATGTCGGCTTGGTATATGTTCAATTGCATTGGCTTTTATCCGGTAGCTCCTTCAAGCAATATGTATAACATCGGTTCTCCTTGCGTTGAGGCAATAACTGTTCGGATGAGTAACGGAAAGGTTATTGAAATGGTAGCAGATAATTGGTCGCCGAAGAATGTGTATGTAAAGGAGTTGTATGTGAATGGCAAGAAGTATGACAAGTCTTATTTGAAATATGAGGATATACGTGATGGCGTGAAACTACGTTTTGTCATGAGCAGTAAACCGAACTATAAGCGTGCGGTATCGGATGAAGCGGTAGCCCCTTCTTTGTCGTTGCCTGGAAAGACAATGAAATATCAGGCAAATTTGATGAAAACGGGTATATCAAACCAGTGAAAATGACTTTTGAAGGAGTATTACTCAGTCCGTTTGATAGTACGAAGTGATGTTTTTATTACATTTGCCAATGTAAAACGATTATTAATTAAATATCTAAATCATGAGAAGATATTTCCTGTTAGTTGTGTGTTTGTGCTTGGCATCACTACTTCGTGCACAGAATAAGTTAGAGTTGGTTTCTCCCAATGGAGAGCTGAAAGTGTCCTTGAATCTCTCGGATAAAATCTATTATAGTATAGATTATAACGGAGATGTATTGTTGAAAGACAATACCCTTCAGTTGACATTGAGGAATCAGGTGTTGGGAGAAAACCCCAAACTGCACCGTCAGAAACGTACGAGTGTCGACGAGCAATTAACTCCTGTGGTGCCTTTGAAATATTCGAAAGTCAATAATCGTTATAATCAATTGCTACTGACCTTCAAAAACTATTCGGTAGAATTCCGTGCTTTTGACGATGGAGTTGCTTACCGGTTTATTACCTCACAAAAAGGTGATGTTGAAGTAATGGGCGAAGAGTTTGCTATCAACTTCCCGTCGGATTATCTTCTTCACTTGCAACAACCGGGAGGCTTCCATACAGCTTATGAGGAACCTTACACACATGTTCAAAGTAAAGCGTGGAAGCCTGAAGAACGGATAGCTGTTTTGCCGGTATTGATTGACACACACAAAGACTATAAAATATTAATCAGCGAGTCGGATCTGGCTGATTATCCATGTATGTTTCTCAAAGGAACGGGCACAAACGGAGCGATTTCTGTTTTTCCTAAAGCTCCGCTTGCGTTTGCCGAAAACAGTGATCGTAGTGTGAAGATTACTCAAGAAGCTGATTACATTGCTAAAACAAAAGGTACGAGAAATTATCCTTGGCGTTACTTTGTAATAAGTAAAAATGATAAGCAGTTGCTTGAGAACACAATGACTTATAAACTGGCTGAAAAGAATCAGCTCCAGGATGTTTCATGGATTAAACCGGGACAGGTGAGCTGGGAATGGTGGAATGACGCTTCTCCTTACGGACCGGATGTGAATTTTGTTTCCGGTTATAACTTGGATACTTATAAGTATTACATTGATTTTGCTTCTAAATTTGGTATTCCATATATTATTATGGATGAAGGCTGGGCTAAAAGTACGCGTGATCCTTATACGCCTAATCCGAAAGTAGACTTGCACGAGTTGATTCGTTATGGCAAAGAAAAAAATGTAGGGATTGTACTTTGGTTGACATGGTTGACTGTAGAAAACAATTTTGATCTCTTCAAGACTTTCAATGAATGGGGAGTAAAAGGACTTAAGATTGATTTTATGGACAGAAGCGATCAGTGGATGGTCAACTATTACGAACGGGTAGCCCGGGAAGCAGCCAAACATCATTTGTTTGTCGATTTTCATGGTTCTTTCAAACCTGCCGGACTGGAATATAAATATCCGAATGTACTGTCTTATGAGGGAGTGCGTGGCATGGAACAAATGGGCGGTTGTTATCCGGATAATAGTCTGTATTTACCATTTATGCGTAATGCTGTCGGCCCGATGGATTATACTCCCGGAGCGATGATTAGTATGCAGCCTAATGTGTATCGGTCGGAACGTCCCAATGCTGCAAGTATCGGAACACGTGCTTATCAGTTGGCACTCTTTGTGGTTTTTGAAAGTGGTCTGCAGATGTTGGCGGATAATCCTACTCTTTATTATCGTAATGAAGATTGTACCCGTTTCATCACACAAGTTCCCGTAACGTGGGACGAGACTGTGGCACTGGAAGCTAAAGCGGGTGAATATGTTATTGTAGCAAAACGGAAAGGCGATAAGTGGTTTATAGGAGGAATGACTAACAATGGTGAAAAGGAACGTGAGTTTACCATAAAGTTAGATTTTCTGAATAAGGACCGCTCTTATCAAATGACATCTTTTGAGGATGGTATCAACGCAGGACGTCAGGCGATGGATTATCGTTGCAAGTCAGCCCAAGTGAAAGCCGGGGAGCAGCTAACTATAAAGATGGTTAGAAATGGCGGCTTTGCAGCTGTCATTGAATGATGGCACATATTCTAACTTTCCATACGTAAAAATGGAATCCTCTTTCAATCTATCACCATCCTTCTGAAACGCATTGTTCATCGAGCTTTCAGGGTGGTGATAGATTGTTTTCCACCTATCACCTAATCATTCATCTATCACCGTTTGAAATGAACATGCCTGCATATAAATATAAGCTTGTATGTAAATAGAAGTTTCAACAGGGGATACTTTTGGTTTCAAGGCGTGAAACTGTTTGTTCCAAAGGTTGAAACTGTTTGTTTCTCGGTGTGAAACACTTTGTTCTACTATTTGTTTTAAGAAGGCAATGCCTCGAGATCAACGTTTTCTCTTAGAGAACCACTCTTTAAACTCTGCTACTCGGGCTTTACTGACAAGTATTTTTTCTTTGATTCCTGAATAATACAAATTGATGGATAGTCGGCTGTTGAACCATAAGTCAATATCTTTGATAGCTTCTCGCGAAATAAGATATTGGCGGTTAGCCCGAAAGAAAAGAGAAGGATTGAGACACTCCGTAAGTTCATCTAATGTTTGAGAAAAACAGTATTCGGTTTCATCAGTTAAGACTACCTTGACTTGACAGTCCTTAATATAGAACAATTGTATCATATCTACAGAAACAGGCAATAGTTTGTCTCCTTTTGTAGGAATAAGGAAATGACTTTTATAGTTCTCCTGCTTTTGGAGTGAATGTATAAGTTTCAGTAGCTCATTCTCCTGTTGTGGAAAAGGAAACTGGTGTTTATCAACAGTATCTTGTAAACCTTGTAGCTTATCGAAAGCATGTTCTATGTCTTCCTTACCGATGGGTTTTAATAAGTAGTCGATGCTGTTTACTTTAAATGCACGTAACGCATATTCATCATAGGCAGTCGTGAAGATAATCGGACAAGTAATATTGATATGATTGAATATCTCGAAGGCGGAACCATCTGCCAGGTGAATATCCATGAATACCAGTTCCGGTATCGGATGGGAACTGAACCATTCGATAGTGGAACTGATACTATCCAGTATGGTCACGATTTCTCCATTCGGTTTTATCTCATTAAGCAGTGAAGTCAGGTTTCGTACTGCTGCTTTTTCGTCTTCTATAATGACAATCTTCATGGTGATTATTGTTCTAGTTGTGATTTTTCAATCAAAGGAATGCAAACAGTAAACTCTCTGTCCTCCGTTATTTGTATATCCCGTTTAAACAAAAGCCTGTATCGCTTGGCAAGGTTGGCAAGTCCGATACCGGTTCCGGGAGTTGCAGTCCATTTGGGCTGGATGTCGTTGCTGATAGATAAGTTGCCGTTATCGTCCGTCGCAATATGAATGGTCAACGGTTTCCGGTCGCTGATTTCGTTGTGCTTTACTGCATTCTCAATCAACACTTGCACCGCCATTGGAGGAAGAAGAAATTTTTCGTAAGCATTGTTTATCCTCATGTTAAATTGCAGATTGTTCTCGAAACGCATCTTTAATAGAAATATATAAGCGGAAACAAATTCCATTTCTTCCCGGAGAGTGACACATTGTGATTCATTACTTTGCAAGGTATATCTTAGTACCCGAGAGAGTTCCTGGATGTAATCCTGGGCCTTATCCTGATTTTCGCGTACCAGTGAACGCAGCGTATTCAGCGAATTGAACAGCATGTGTGGGTTCAGCTGATTCTTCAGTACTTCATACTGGTTGCGGAGATTTTCTGCCTGAAGCTGTTCGTTTTCAATAAGTACCAGTTGCTGCTTGAATATAAGATGAATGATGCAACAACTGCTGGTGACGAGACATGCAACAATGAAATCCCGCAATGGATGCAAATAATGATGTACCATAGCATCGATGGCTGGAATATCAAAAGTTCTGTGAAGAAAAACAAATACCTGTCCTGACAAGTTACTCAATATCCATGTCACGATAAAGGAAAGCAAAACCTTTGTCCCTGTAATTTTAATGGAAGCCTGATTGAAATGAAATAAACGGGTATTGATGGCAAAAAGTAACAATAGTGACAGAAAGGTAAACAGTATTTCATTTGCCACATCTATAAACTTCATCCCCGGGAACAAGGAATGACTTTCGAAACGGTCGAAAAGAGATACTGATTCAGGAAAATGAATCAGTACAGCAACCGCTAAGGAGATGATGACTGTGGAAAGTATATATTTATCTTTTTTTATTGCTTTGGTTATCATACAACAAAGATAGTGGTAAATTACGAGTTACCGGTTATAAAAAGTGAATGCTGTTGGCACAGTTGGTCAATTATTGTTTCTGAATGTGTGCCGTGACATACATACCGGGGCGGAATTGTATATTTTCTTCCTTGATGGAAGCATATACCTCGAGCGAACGATTGGTTTCGTCTACTTTTTGTCCGATGGAAATCACGATGCCATGAAAGGTTTGTGTCCCCATTCCGTTTACACGAAACTGTACCGGGCTGCCGACTTGTATGTCTGCGAGATCTTTCTCGTAAGTAGTCAGGCAAAGCATCGGGCTGCTTTTATCGATAAGTTCGCAAAGAGCTTCTCCCGGATTGATATATTTGCCGATGTTCATCGCTACATTAGCGGCATAACCACTAATGGGGGCTTTGACTTCCAGTAGCGGTTGTATTCCGTTCTTAAGTAATGCCTCCGTTTGAACGCCTAAAAGAGAAAGTTGTGCAGCAGCGGCGTCTTGGCGACTCTTCATAGAGAGAAAGTCCGCTTTACTTTGCTGGAATTTCTTTTGGGAAGCTGCTTGTTCGGCAGAAAGATTTTTTTGCCGTTCGTATTCAGCTAAGAGATATTCGGTCTGTGCGTGACTGTCCAGATAAGTTTGTTGCAGGGTGATGAACTCCGGATTCTCTAACGTGGCAATTACACTGTTTGTAGCCACCCATTGTCCTGGAAGCAGAGAAGCTTTTTTTACAATGCCTCCCATGGTTAAAGCAATGGTTGCCTGACGTTGAGGAGGAAGAACGATTCGTCCGTTGAATGAAACCTGATTAGGCTTTGAGGTAGCTGAAGTGATAGCATCCACTTCGGGTTGTGCGGTGCTATCTGCTATCGTTTCGGCAACGGGAATTGCGGCGGATTCGTTATTTGTAGTTTGCTGGTTTCCTTTGCAAGCCGTTAGAACTAGTAAAAGGATGGGATAAACTATCTTTTTCATATCTTATGTTTTATAATAATTATTCTGGGTGATGTATGTCATTCAATGTCTCGATTTTCCACCTACTTGAATAGTTCATATTCTAGAGCCGCAATGTTGTATTGGTAGACTGTTTCAATATAGCCTCTGCGGATCTCTCTGGCGGTAGTTATCGACTGTATATATTCGGCAATGCCTGTTTCGCTTTGCTGTAATTGCAGGTTGGCTGCTTTTGTCAGTTCATCCGCTTCTTTCAAGGCAGAAGAGGTATAATATCGTAAACTCTCGTTATATCTGCGGAGGGATGCTTCCAGTTCGAGTGTCTTATTTCTTAACTCCCGGATGTTGGCATCTGCCTGTATTTGCGCTGAAGTGGCAGTTAGCCGTGCCTGCTTCACTTTGCTCTTTTGTGGCAGGAAGTAGATGGGAAAAGAAACCCCAATCATCCAAGCATTCAGATTCTTAAGTGGGAGAATGTCCTGACGTGTATACCCCACACTGATTTCAGGAAAGAAATGGCTCTGCTCTACATGGAGCATTGCTTTCGCTTCATCTGCCTGGCTTTGAAAGTAGGCAGTATGGGCTCCCGACAGGCTTCCATCCGAAATGCCGGTATAGAATAAGGATAAAGTGGAATCCACGGGGACAATGGGATCATTGGAGTAGCAGCTCCATTGGAAACGTGCCAATGCCATTTTCTCTTCTTCTTTTGATTGGAACCAGCGGTTATGCAGATCGGCAGCTATGGTGGTCATCATATTTTTTTCGAGCAAGGTAATCTCTCCTTGTTGGTATCGTAATTCTCCGATGCGCTGCAACTCTTCTGCCATTTTATCCTGATCCCGATACATTGAACAGAGATTAGTGGCATATTGATAGTAGGCCCACGCCCTTTTCACTTCTGCTGTGATTTCTTTCTCTACCATCTGCCGATAATATGTGTTCGTTTTTACCTGGCGGTTGACTAACGCATTCTTGTAGAATGGTGTTAGAAGGGAGCCTAGGCTTTGCTCGAAAGCCAGTTCCTTGTCTTTTTTGTTTTCTCCATTAAGTTGACCCCAGGAATAGCTGAACGAGGTAGGAGTTGCTTCTATCACTTCTCCGCGAGTGGCTTTGGCCTGTTGAATAGCATTATTGGCTATTTTCAGGCGAGGATGATTTTGTTTGGCTATTTCTATCGCCTGTTCGAGACTGACTATTTGTGTTTGTTGAGCGGAAACGAACGCGGGAAGAAACAAGAACAGGAGGTACAATCCCCCGAAAGGCCAGCGCAGTTTGACTCCCGGACGTCTCCAGGTAGCAAATGAATTTACAATTTTGTAAAACACCGGAATAATGAGTAAAGTCAGTACGGTAGAAATAATCAAGCCGCCGATGACCACTGTTGCCAACGGACGTTGTACTTCTGCGCCGGCTGAAGTGGCTATTGCCATCGGGACGAATCCCAAAGATGCGACCAGTCCTGTCAGGAATACAGGACGGAGCAAGTGTGGAGTCCCTTTTTTGATAATCTGGTTTGTAGTCATGGAATAGGTATTTTGTTTACGAAGTTCGTTGAAGTGATTTACCATAAGGATACCATTCAATACTGCCACCCCGAACAAAGCGATGAATCCTACTCCGGCCGATATGCTAAACGGAAGTCCGCGTAGCCAAAGTGCGGCGATACCACCGATGAGCGATAGGGGGACGGTTGAGAATACCATCAGGGTATAGGTGATATTCTTGAATGCGAAGAACAGAATCAGCAGAATGAGCATTAATGCCACGGGGATGACCACCATTAAGGTATTGATGGCATTTTGCAAGTTTTCGAACTGGCCGCCGTATTCGAAGTAATATCCCGGTTTCAGTTTGATGTTCTTGTTCAGTGTCTCTTGAATATTGGCGACAACCTGCTGAATGTCTGCGTCACGCACATTGACACCGATAACGATGCGCCGTTTGGTTGCGTCCCGGTTGATTTGCAGTGGTCCACTGACAAGGTCGATGCTTGCTACCTCTCCAACAGGGATTTGAATTCCTTCCGAAGTGCGTACAAACAACTTATCAAGATTCAAGTCGGCCACTTTCTCCTGGTCAAGCCGGACCACGAGATCGAATCTCCGCTCGTTTTCAAAGATTACACCCGTTGACTCCCCGGCATAAGCGGTTCGGATAATGGTGTTGAGCTCTTCTATATTGATGCCGTAACGGGCTATTTTCCCACGGTTGTATTTCACTACCAATTGGGGTAATCCCATCGTTTGCTCAACGATGACATCCGCTGCTCCCGGCACTTTTTCTACAAAGGTGGCTGCTTCTTTGGCTCTTTCATATAATTCGTGCGTGTCTTCTCCATATAATTTGATGGCAATATCAGCTTTTGCTCCCGTCATCAGCTCGTTGAAACGAAGCTGTATCGGTTGCGAGAAGTTGAATTCGGCACGTTCGGAGAGCGGAGCAAGTGCGTCTTTCATTTTATCCACCATTTCTGCACGGCTTCCGGCACTTGTCCATTCTTTGAATGGTTTCATGATAATCATCACATCGGCATCTTCCACCGCCATCGGGTCAGTGGGGACTTCTGCCGTTCCTATTTTGGCAACGACGTGTTTGATTTCAGGGAATTTATCCATTAATGCTTTCTCTGCCAAGCGGGATACTTCGATGCTTTCGGTCAGCGAACTTCCTGCGGGCAGTGTCATTTGCATGGCAAAATCTCCTTCGTCCAAAGTGGGAATGAACTCTGCTCCCAGGCGGGTAAAGAGAAAAAGTGAACCGATCAGTGCGGAGAAGGCTACGATGACGGTACGCCATTTGTAACGAAGACAGGTGCGCAGGGTGTGCTGGTATATCTTGTTCAATTTCTCGAAGAAGCGGTCGGCAAGGGTAGGTTTCACGACAATGGTATGCTTCAGGAAGAGGGATGCCATCATAGGGACATAAGTCAGTGAGAGTATTAAAGCTCCAATAATGCAGAACACAAGTGTTTTAGCCATGGGAGTGAAGTATTTCCCTTCAATTCCGTTCAATGTAAGGATGGGGAAGAAGACAATAAGGATAATCAACACAGCGAAGGTTGCCGAACGTGCTACGCCGGAAGCTCCTTTTTCTACTTCTTTGTCCATCTCTTTGCGGGTCAGTGTGTGGCCTCGGAATTGTTTTCCGTAAATGTGGGCGAGAATACCTTCCAATATAACGATAGAACCATCTACTACAATACCAAAGTCAATGGCACCGAGACTCATCAGATTGGCGGTGACATTGAATATACGCATCATGATAAAAGCGAAGAGCATTGCCAGCGGGATGACGGATGCGACAATCAGCCCGGCACGAAGGTTGCCGAGGAATAGGATGAGTACAAGGAAGACGATAACCGCTCCTTCAATCAGGTTGTTAACAACCGTAGAAATGTTCCGGTTTACCAGTTCCGAACGGTTCAAGTAAGGTTCTATACTGACTCCTTCGGGTAATAGCTGCTGTATTTTTTCTACCCGTTTTTCGAGTTCTTGAGTCACTACATTTGCGTTGGCACCTTTCAGCATCATGGCAATTCCGCCGACACACTCACCCTCACCATCCTTTGTCATGGCACCGAAACGCTTTGGAGAGCCGAAGCGGACAACTCCTACATCACTGATATGTACCGGAATTCCATTCCGGTTGGTCACTACAATCTGTTCAATATCCTTGATGCGGGTAATCATACCTTCCGACCGGATATAGTAGGCATTCTTTATTTTCTCAATGTAGCTTCCGCCGGTATTTTGATTGTTACTGCTAAGTGCTTCGAACACTTCGCCGATAGTGATATTCAAAGAAAACAGGGCGTCCGGGTCAACGGCTACTTCATATTGTTTCAGGTAACCGCCGAAACTATTGATTTCTACTATACCGGGTATACCGGACAATTGACGTTTCACCATCCAGTCTTGAATGGTGCGGAGTTCCATTGCGTCATATTTCTTCTCATATCCGGGAGCTACTTTCAATATATACTGGTAAATCTCTCCCAGACCGGTGGTGATGGGCATCATCTCCGGTGTTCCGAGTTCGGAGGGAATTTCGCTTGTTACGCTTTGTATTTGTTCATTTATCAACTGCCGTGCATCAAGTGTGGGGACACTTTCTTTAAAAACGACCGTTACGACCGATAGCCCGAAGCGACTGACGGAACGGATATCTTCGACATTCATAATATTGCTCATCGCTATTTCGATAGGCATAGTGATGAGTTGTTCCACCTCTTGTGGCGCGAGTGTAGGGGATACTGTCACTATTTGTACCTGATTATTGGTAATGTCGGGCACGGCATCAATAGGTAGTGTCAGCATCGCATAGATACCTCCGATAAACAGGAAGAGAGTAGTGAGTCCTACAAATAGCTTCTTCTTGATTGAAAAACGTACAATAGCTGTAAACATGACTTTCGTTGTATTATTATTTCACAGTACAAAATTACGGCCTATCTTCATCCGTTATCACTAAGAATAAATGAAGCGGAAAGATTGTGGGGTGAAGTGACGGATTAGCGAATTGAAAGATGTAAAATCATAGCTCTTGTTTCATTGCTGAACAAACATTTCTTTCAGTTTACTCGTTTAATATAAAAACAAACTAAATGTATATTCGGCATGAAAACATTCGTCTTGATGATGGTAAGCTTGTTGTTTGCAATTTCTTCGGAAGCGCAAAACAAGTCTTTTTATGATTTTACAGTGAAAACAATTGATGGTAAGGACTTTCCTCTTTCTTCGCTGAAAGGTAAGAAAGTGCTGGTAGTCAACGTGGCATCTAAGTGTGGGCTGACGCCCCAGTATGCTCAACTGGAGAAACTATATGAGAAATATAAAGAAAAAGACTTTGTTGTTATCGGTTTTCCGGCGAATAACTTTATGGGACAAGAGCCGGGTAGTAATGAGGAAATAGCTAAGTTCTGTTCTTTGAACTACGATGTTACTTTTCCGATGATGGCAAAGATTTCCGTTAAAGGAAAAGATATGGCTCCTCTTTACCAATGGTTGACGGAGAAAAAACAGAATGGGAAAGAAAACGCACCGGTTCAGTGGAACTTTCAGAAGTTTATGATTGATGAGAACGGAAATTGGGCGGGAGTTGTGTCTCCGAAAGAAAGTCCGTTCTCTGAAAAGATTATTACTTGGATAGAGAAGGAATAAGAGAGACTTTTTTCAGCTCTTCTTCGAAGTTGGGAGTGAAGATTCCTTTACCCAGATTTTCTTTTATTTCTTCGATGCTCCAAAATCGTCCTCCGTCCAGTTCGTCGCTGGGATGGATTTCTTCCTCATAAACGGTTTTGTGGACAAAAACAAGCTCTTTTTCACGGCTGGATTCAAAAACATAACTGGTGAGAAGCTCGGGAGTGAAGTCTGTGATGCCTAATTCTTCATTGACTTCTCTCTTTAGAGCGATTTCTACGCTTTCGCCCAAATCAATATGTCCGCCTACGGCCGTATCCCATTTCCCCGGTTGAATGTCTTTCCATTCAGGGCGTTTCTGTAAATAGATGTCTCCTTGTGTATTGAATACGTGAAGGTGAACTACCGGATGAAGCAGTTTGCTACCGCTGTGGCATTCTCCACGAGTGGCGGCTCCGGTGATATTTCCCTGTTCGTCTACGATGGGGAACATTTCCTGGTTATTATCGCTTGGCATAGTGCTTTTTTATATTTGGTGAAATCTTGCGGAGAGGCAAATGTCTTATGGTATTAATAAAGAAGAATCTCCATAACTTAGGAACCGGAAATCATGCGCCAGTGCATAATCATAAATTGTGCGCCAATTCCCCTTTACAAAAGCTGAAACCAAAAGCAGCAAGGTACTTTGCGGTTGATGGAAATTAGTAACCATTGCTTTCACAATTTTATAATTGTATCCCGGTGCTATGATAATCTGTGTACTGGTGTGAAGGGTTTCCAAACCATTTCTGTCGAGATATCCTAATATCTTTTGAAGCGCAACAACGGAAGGAATCTGGTCGTACTTTTCATAAGGCTGCCATTGTTTGACGCGTAGTTCTTCTTCCGTAGCATACGGATTTTCAGCCAATGTAACTCCAATGTGATACAGGCTTTCCAGAGTCCGTACAGAAGTAGTTCCTACTGCAATAGCACAACCGTCATGGTCAATCAGTTTTTTGATGGTACTCCGGTTGACCGATATATATTCCGTGTGCATCTCGTGATCTTCGATTTCTTCACTTTTTACAGGTTTGAATGTGCCTGCTCCTACATGTAAAGTTAATTCTTCAAGATCGATCCCCTTCTCTTGAAGTGCATCCAATACTCGTGGAGTAAAATGTAATCCCGCCGTGGGCGCAGCTACCGAACCTTTTATCTTAGAATAAACAGTCTGATAAGTCTCCTTGTCACTTTCTTCCGTATTCCGGTTTAAGTAAGGAGGAATAGGAAGTTCTCCGAATACTTCAAGGATATCGGCAAACGTCACTTCCGGATTATCCCATGTGAAATCTACCCAATGGCTGGTGCCTTTACATTCTCCTCGGGTAGCGGTTAGAGTAATAGGGAATCCTTTGACGGTCATTTCGCGTTTCAACTGTCCGTCTTTCCATTTCTTCAGATTACCGATCATGCAAAGCCAGGCAGCATGGTTTGTCTGTTGGAAATTCAAGACATAATCATTTGGCTGAATCGGTTCAAGACAAAACACTTCGATCAGTGCTCCAGTCTCTTTTCGAAAATGGAGGCGTGCCTGAATGACTTTCGTATTATTGAATATCATCAGACTGCCTTGTGGCAGATATTCCGGCAAAGAAGTGAAGATATCTTCACTAACTTCTCCACGACGATATATTAAAAGTTTGGACTGGTCGCGGATAGGCAACGGGAATTTTGCAATACGTTCATCCGGAAGAGGATAACTGTATTCACTGATATGGATATGTCTAGGATCTTCTTTCATTGTCTTTTAAAATAAAAAGAGGTTAGAACCCATTCGGTTTCTAACCTCTTTAACCAGTCGGGGTGACTGGATTCGAACCAGCGACCACACGCCCCCCAGACGCGTACTCTAACCGGGCTGAGCTACACCCCGAATTGCGGATGCAAAAGTACGGATTAATTTTTAAATAGCAAATAATCCGTTGATTTTTCTAGTATGAATTGTGCCGATTTATAGCTATTGTTCTGATTATTAGTCTTTCTTGGGACTATGCAATTTTTTTCTCAATGAGTTAGTAGTTCTTCTGGTTGCCTTTTATATGATATAAAAGTACATCTTTTAAATTTTGCTTGAATTAGAAAACAATTTGCTTATTTTTCATTTGAAAGCATTAATCCTTGTTTCTGTCCTAAAAACATTATAAAAAGCAGGTCAGTCTATAATAAAACTAAATAGGAAAATGACAAATGAACTAACAATCAGAGAGTTTGTTTACAAATTAATGCAAATAAAAGGTGTTTGATTTCTTTAGTATGATACTAAATTTCCATTATTGGTGTGTGGTAAACTAGGAAGTTATACATTTGTAAAAAGACTTAGTTTAGAAAGGTGTTAAATGTTAGACATTAAAAATAGAGAGACATTAGAGATATACGTCCTGGGTGACGATTTTAAATTTTATCAAAATCTGAAGTATCTTCCTTTGACTTCTTATCCTTCTAATAATCAATCAGCTTTGATTATATATTGTTTAGGTGGAAGGGCCAAAATTACAGTGCATGAAGATGTACACTGGATACAACCGGAGGAATTGATCATATTATTACCTGGACAATTTGTCTCATTTAGTGAGCCAAGTGAAGATTTCTTGACCGTTACGATGGTGATATCTGCTTCACTGTTTAGTGATGCGTTAAGTGGTGTACCCAGATTTTCTCCGCATTTCTTTTTCTATATGCGGAGTCATTACTGGTATCCGCAGTCGGAACGTGACGTTCCCCGGATGTATAATTATCTGGGTATGATAAAAGATAAAGTTACTTCTCAAGATATATATAGGCGGGAGCTGATTATTCACTTGTTGAGGTATCTGTATCTGGAACTGTTCAATGCTTATCAAAAGGAATCTACTTTGATGACTGCCCGTAGGGATACCCGTAAAGAAGAGTTAGCCAATAAATTCTTTGGGCTTATCATGAAGCATTTTAAGGAGAATAAGGATGTGGCTTTTTATGCGGATAAACTGTGTATTACTTCCAAATACCTGACTATGGTAATTAAGGAGACAAGCGGGAAGTCTGCCAAAGACTGGATTGTTGAATACATCATATTAGAAATCAAGGCTTTGTTGAAAAATACAAGTTTGAATATTCAAGAAATAGCGATTAAAACGAACTTTGCGAATCAATCGTCGCTTGGACGTTTTTTTAGAAAGCATACAGGAATGTCGCTTTCACAATATCGAATGAGTAACTTAGAATAATAGTGCGGACAATTGCCTCACAGTAGGCAATAATATCTATAGGGATTGGGAAGAGAAAGGGAATGAAGTAGACTTCATTCCCTTTTATTATGCGGTATATCTGATGTAAGATGGATTAAATTCCCATACATTCGCGATAGAAGTCGAGCATTTCGAAGATAGTGTCCTTATCGGCAGTCTGATTAATGCAAATGTCTCCAATATCTTTCAGTAAGGTGAAATTGATAGTACCTGAAGTATTCTTTTTATCATGCGTCATAAATGCATACAGTTGGTCATATTTCTTGCAGTCGAAAGTAAACACGCCATAATTATCCTTGATAAACTGGACCGTTTGCCGCATTTTCTCTTTCGGGAAACCTACTTTGAGATGAGAAAGATACAGTTCGCACACAATTCCCCAAGCTACTGCATATCCATGTAATACAGGGCGGTTTTCAGCCAGTGCCATACTTTCGAATGCATGTCCTACGGTGTGTCCCAGGTTTAATGCTTTGCGGATTCCATGTTCGAAGGGATCCTGTTCTACAATATCTTCTTTCACTTGTACCGATTGACCTACCAATTGTTTGAGAGCTGCATAATCAATATTAGAGGAATCGAAATTGAGCAATTCTGCCCAATGTGCCGTATTACTAATCAAACCATGCTTCAGCATTTCAGCATATCCGGAGAAAAAATTGTGTGTATCTAATGTGCGCAGGAATTCAGTTTCAATCAATACACTGTTTGCCGGAGCGAAAGCACCGATTTCGTTTTTCAGTCCGTTGAAGTTGATTCCTGTTTTACCCCCCACTGATGCATCCACCATAGCGAGCAGGGTAGTTGGTATATTGATATAGGAAATGCCCCGTTTGAATGTAGCTGCAGCAAAACCTCCGAGATCTGTCACCATCCCTCCTCCAAGATTGATAAGTAAAGAGTGACGGGTAGCCCCTTGAGTGCTTAATGCCATCCAGACGGAAGCGAGTGTTTCCAGAGTTTTATGCACATCTTCAGCTCCGATACAGATTTCTACAGCATCTTTCAGTAGACCCGATTCCTTTAGAGAGGGGAGACAAAGACGCTGGGTATGCTCGTCTGTAAGGACGAATAATTTGTCATGCGGACATCGTTCAATGGCACGACCGAGGCTCGTTTCCAAGCTTTCGCAGAGAATAACTTCTTGTTTACTCATGATTCTTTTGCTTTTTTACTCTGCAAATGTATATAAAATATTTTTTTTACTTACTTTTGTCTCATTAAAACGTTCAATCATGAAAGCATTATTACCTGTATATTGTCGTCCTTTAGGATATGTTGTCTTGTTGGTAGCTCTGTTCATCCCTTTTATTTTGGTGATGCAGGGAGTCGTAACTGATAATAATTTGCTGTTTTATAAAGAATGTACAAAGTTGTTGATGATGGCAGGATGCTTGTTAATAATCTTTGCATTAAGCAAGAATGAAAGCCGTGAAACGGAGCAAATTCGTAATTCGGCTGTTCGTAATGCCATCTTTTTAACATTTTTGTTCGTCTTTGGTGGCATGTTGTGGCGTGTTATGCAAGGCGATGTGATAAATGTCGATACTTCTTCTTTTCTGACCTTTTTGGTTTTTAATGTGCTTTGTCTGGAGTTTGGTCTGAAAAAAGCGCTTGTTGATCGATTCTTTAAAAGATAATTTTCTTTTCAATTAAACCTTTTGCGATTCGATTTGTCAAAAAGACATTGTTATTGCTACTAATATAATCGTAAATAAGGTAAATGAAAAGATTTTCAGCTGGGGTGGTGCTGATGTTGCTATGCACCTTCTCAATTTTTGCACAGAATAAGGTAATTACCGTTTCGGGACGTGTGGTGGAAGCCGACACAAAAGAGCCTGCAGCGCAGGCTACAGTTCAATTGCTATCGTTACCTGATAGCGCTTATGCCGCTGGTATAGCCAGTAGTAACCAGGGATGGTTTACTCTTCCCAAAGTAAAGGCCGGGAAATATGTGTTGAAAGTTTCCTATATCGGGTTTCGTACCAAACTCGTACCGGTACAATTATCTGCTAACGTTACTGATAAAAAGCTGGGAACTATTGCGTTGGATCCGGATGCTGTCATGCTGAAGGAAGCAGTGATTACTGCCGAGGCTCCGCAGGTAGTTGTAAAAGAGGATACACTGGAATATAACTCAGCAGCTTATCGTACCCCCGAAGGGGCGATGCTAGAAGAGTTGGTGAAGAAACTTCCGGGAGCAGAAATTGACGATGACGGTAACGTTAAAATCAATGGTAAAGAAGTAAAGAAGATTATGGTGGATGGTAAAGAGTTCTTTGGCGGTGATGTGAAGACCGGATTGAAGAACTTACCGGTCAACATGATCGACAAACTGAAAACATACGATAAAAAATCGGATTTGGCACGTGTTACCGGAATAGATGACGGAGAAGAAGAAACTGTTCTTGACCTGAAAGTGAAGAAAGGTATGAATCAAGGCTGGTTTGGTAACGCAAGTGTTGCTGGTGGTACAGAAGATCGTTACGGAAGCAACTTAATGTTGAATCGTTTTGTTGATAACAGCCAATTCTCTTTAATCGGTTCGGCCAATAATGTGAACGATCAGGGATTCTCTGGTGGCGGTGGTGGACCTCGTTTCCGGAATAGTAATGGTTTGACTGCTACCAAGATGTTAGGGGCTAACTTTGCTACCCAGACTGAAAAATTGGAACTGGGAGGTAGTGCCCGTTATAATTTCAGTGACCGGGATGCAACATCTACAAACTACTCAGAACGTTTCCTGCAAAATGGAAATTCTTATTCAAATTCGAACAGTAAAGGCCGCAATAAGAATACTAGCTTTAATGCAGACTTTCGGTTGGAGTGGAAACCGGACACATTGACAAATATCATTTTCCGTCCGAACGTTTCTTATGGAAAGTCTAACAGTTATTCTATTTCCGAATCGGGTACTTTTAATGGAGATCCATTTAATTTGGTGTCTAATCCTAATGAGTTTTTGAATAAGATTTTCTGGGGAAGTACGGATGACCCTTTAGAAGCTATTCGTGTCAACGCCAGCAATAGTGAATCAAAATCTGAAGGGCAGGATCTCTCTGCAAATGCTTCTTTGCAAGTGAATCGTAGATTGAATAATCAGGGACGAAACATCACTTTCCGTGGTACATTTAGTTATGGAGATAATGATAGCGAACAGTTTAGTGAATCATTGACGCGTTATTTTGATGATAATGCAAAAAAAGAAGATGATGAGCGTAAACAATATACTACTTCTCCAACCAAGAGTTATGATTATACTGCCGAACTGACTTATAGCGAACCGATTGCGAGAGCTACCTTCTTACAGTTCCGCTATAAATTTCAATATAAATATAGTGAAAGTGACAGAAGCACATACAGCTTGATTCCTGATGCAGATAAAGGACAGGATTGGTTTTGGAATTTTGGTGATGGTCTGCCTGTGGGATATGAAGAGAATAAAGATAGAGATTTGAGTAAGTATGCTCAATATAAATATTATAACCATGATATTAATGCAGGACTAAATATTATCCGCGAGAAATATAGATTGAACTTTGGAGTATCTTTGCAACCGCAGAACACCAGATTGGATTATAAGAAAGCCGAAGTAGATACTGTAGTAAAAAGAAATGTGTTCAATTTTGCTCCTAATGTTGACTTTCGTTACAGATTTTCTAAAGTCAGCCAGTTGCGCTTTACCTATCGGGGACGTGCAAGCCAGCCGAGTATGGAAAATTTGCTTGATGTAACTGATGACTCTAATCCGTTGAATATCCGTAAGGGTAATCCGGGACTGAAACCTTCTTTCTCTCATTCTATGCGTTTGTTTTATAATACTTATAATGCAGATAAACAGCGTGGTATGATGGCTCATGCAAACTTGAATATGACTCAAAATAGCATTACTAATGCCACTACTTATAATCAGAGTACTGGTGGAGTGACTGTTAAACCGGAGAATATCAACGGAAACTGGAATGCGATGGGAATGTTTGGATTCAATACAGCATTGAGAGATAAGCGGTTTACCATAAATTCTTTCTCCCGTGTTAACTATACCAATGCGGTTTCTTATCTTTTCAATGACGATACTAAAATAAATGATAAGAACACTAGTACGACACTGACTTTCGGAGAGAATTTGAATGGAACTTTCCGTAACGACTGGTTTGAATTTACTTTGAATGGTTCAATCAACTATAACTTTGAGCGAAACGAATTACGTCCGGAAAACAATCAGGAACCTTATACGTTCGGTTATGGTGCAAGTACTAATATATCTTTGCCTTGGAGCATGACGTTGTCTACCAATATCACTAATAACGCGCGTCGTGGTTATCGTGATGCCAGTATGAATAAGAATGAACTTATTTGGAATGCACAGATTGCTCAAAACTTCCTGAAAGGCAATGCCGCAACCATTAGTTTTGAAGTATATGATATTCTGCGACAGCAATCTAATATCAGCCGTTCGTTAACAGCTGATATGCGTTCTGTTTCTGAATATAACGGAATTAATAGCTATTGTATGCTTCGTTTCTCTTATCGTCTGAATGTTTTTGGAAATAAAGAAGCTCGTGGCAATATGCGTCATGGCGGTTTTGATGGTGGTGGTCCCCGTGGCCCGCGTGGTGGAAGCTTTGGAGGCGGCAGACCACACTAAAGCAGAGTAATAGGTTCAAATAAAACAGGAAGTCCCGGCACAACGATTCAATGTTGTCGCCGGGACTTCTTTGTTAATCCGAGAATTTACTCTATATTTGTTGTTCAGTATCCGTATGAAAGGAGATTCCTATGATTGATTGGAACTATATGCTTAGCCAGATAGCAACAGTGGCTTTTGATATTTTTTATTTTGGAGCCATTATCGGTACGATTGTCATTATCATTCTTGACAACCGGAATCCGGTTAAAACCATGGCATGGATACTCATATTACTTTTCCTTCCTATTGTCGGACTTGTCTTTTATTTTTTCTTTGGGCGGAGTCAGCGTCGCGAACGTATCATTGGGCAAAAAAGCTACGACCGCTTATTGAAGAAACCAATGGCTGAATATCTGGCGCAGGATTGTTCGGATGTTCCCTATGAATACTCCCGTCTTATTCAGCTTTTCCGGCAAACGAATCAAGCGTTTCCATTTGAGGGGAATCGTGTGGCAGTTTATACCGAAGGATATACCAAACTTCAATCATTGTTGCGTGAACTGCAAAAAGCGAAGCAGCATATTCATATGGAATATTACATCTTTGAAGATGATGCTATCGGGCGTATGGTCAGGGATGTGCTGATAGAAAAGGCTTCTCACGGAGTTGAAGTACGGGTTATCTATGATGATGTAGGTTGTTGGCATGTACCTAATCGTTTTTTTGAAGAAATGCGCAATGCCGGTATCGAAGTCAGAAGCTTTTTGAAAGTACGTTTTCCTTTATTTACCAGTAGGGTGAATTACCGTAACCATAGAAAGATTGTCGTTATTGACGGGCGCGTGGGCTTCGTTGGGGGAATGAACCTGGCAGAACGTTATATGCGTGGCTTTTCCTGGGGCATTTGGCGCGATACGCATATCATGTTGGAAGGCAAGGCCGTGCATGGTTTACAAACGGCTTTTCTGCTTGATTGGTATTTTGTAGATCGCACGTTGATAACCGCTTCCCGTTATTTTCCGAAAATTGACTCCTGTGGAAGTTCTTTAGCGCAAATTGTTACGAGTGAGCCTATTGGGCCATGGAAAGAAATCATGCAGGGATTGACTGTTGCCATTACTAGTGCAAAGAATTATTTCTATATGCAAACACCTTATTTTTTGCCTACAGAACAAATATTAGCAGCTATGCAAACAGCAGCATTGTCTGGAGTGGATGTACGCTTGATGTTGCCGGAGCGTGCTGATAACTGGATAACTCATCTTGGATCGCGTTCTTATTTGGCAGATGTGATGCAGGCCGGTGTTAAAGTCTATTTTTATAAGAAAGGTTTTCTACATTCTAAGCTGATGGTTTCAGATGATATGCTTTCCACTGTAGGGTCTACTAATGTTGACTTTCGTAGCTTTGAGCATAACTTTGAGGTGAATGCTTTTATGTATGACGTAGAAACTGCCCTTGAAATGAAAGAAATATTTCTTCAGGACCAGCGCGAAAGTACACAGATCTTTTTGAAGAATTGGGTCAGACGTTCGTGGCGACAAAAAGCTGCGGAGTCTATCGTGCGTTTACTGGCTCCGCTACTTTAATAAGGATGAAATTGTATTTGGATCTTATCTGAATAGTGAGAAGTTTACACTTCCATACACCCTTCTCTCAAGGAAATGTGGATTCTCTTCGAAACTATTGTCTTTTCCGTGTTCCAGCACCAATAATCCTCCTTCTTTGAGAAGATTGTTCTGAAAGATTAATTCGGGTATTGTTTCCAACTCTTTTAAAGCGTAGGGAGGATCGGCAAAAATGAAGTCGAACTGTTCGCGCCCATTCTTGATAAACTTGAATACATCTCCGCGTATCGGCAGACACTTGTCAGTTTGCACCTCTTTCATGATTTTGCAGATGAACGAGTGATGTGCAGGATCTTTCTCAATGCTGATAACACGGTCGCATCCACGGGATACCAGTTCGATACTGATGCTTCCTGTCCCGGCAAACAGATCAAGAGCTGTTACTCCTTCTTCAAAATCGATATAGTTATTGAGTACATTAAACAGATTCTCTTTGGCGAAATCTGTCGTAGGGCGTGCTTTAAATGTTCGAGGCACGTCAAATCTTCTTCGTTTGTAAATACCGCTGATTACTCGCATGTTAATAAGGCTTGCATGTCAATATTAGTTGCAGGATTCATAATGAATACCTGTAAGATAAACTTTTTCAGTTCACTCATTAAAACATCTTTCTCCGGAAGTATTCCGGTTAGGTGTAACTCATCCCGTTCCTGATTAAACTCCAGTTGTTTCCAGGCGTACAATAAATAGTAAATACGGTCTTCTGCATGAGTACATTCGAAGGAATTGGCCAGAAGCAGATGCCCTCGTTCAAAGCAATAGATGTCAATGCCGTCTTTGCGTACAGAAGCATACATCTTCTTACTATTTCCCAATCTGCTTTTTACAGAAAAATAATCGATGAATGGAGTAGATTGAGAATAGAAACGAGCTTCGGGATATTGTTCATTCAAAAAGGTCTGTGCGCTTTTGTCTATGCCGAAGATGACAGCTACATTATTCTTTCTTAGAATATTATAGAGCACCGTTTCGTTTTCTCTTTTCTGATGATTATGATAAAACAGAAGTTCTGCCTGTCCCTCCTCAAATAGGTCTAATGGCGCAATTGTAAAACGCTTGCTTGCCATCATTATATTTACCCGTTTGTAAGGATGATTTAGGAAGTCCGATTCGTGAAAGACCGCCTTTAGATTGGCTGTAAGGGATAGAGATGTGTCTATCTCTTTCTCTATTATTGAAAGCGAATCGTCATGAATCGGGTTATAGATAGAAAAAGAAAATCCATCCGTACTAAGACGGATGGATAAAGTATATTGTTTTGATTTAGTAAAATCAATCATTATTCCCAGTTACCAGCACCATTGTTTGGAGTATCGATAGAACCTACCATCAAGCCGCTATATTTGCCTAGTTTAGAATCCAGGTCTTTTAGGTTGATGATTTCTTGTTTGTCAAGTCCGCTCAAATAAGTTTCGTATGGAGCTTTCACTTCGAACAAATATACTGGAGCACCAGACTTGGCAGTGTCATTTTTCACATTCATCTCAAATTGAGCACCATTTCCGTGAGGAATATATTTCATAGAGTCGGCATTGAATCCTTTTGGATAGATAGTATCCAATACAGCTACCCACATAGTGTCACGTTTGAAGTTTTCAAGTCCCCATTTCTTAACTTCATCGTATCTGCCGGTTTTCTTTGCTTTTTCGATGATAGCCATGGCTTTCTTTTCAGTCAGTCCGTCTTCCAATTGCTTGTCAGTTAACATTCCCATCTTCATAACGAACGGCAATTTTTGATTTTTAACGAAATCAATCAGTGTGTCTAATTGGGGTGCATACATTCCGCGGTGCAGCGAACGGTATTCCTGCTGTGCCTTACGGATGTCGATCAAACGGGCAATGACTGCTTTTTCTCTTTCTTTTTTTGCGTTTTCAAAATTGATAGGACCCATAATGCTGGTGTAACAGATGTAAATCAGTGCAGCAGCACAAAGCACCAATACAATATTAAATACTGTTTTCATGATAAATTATGTTTTTAGTTGTTATATTCGCATCGCAAAAATAGAATAAATAAATTTAAATACGATAGTTCCTCGAACTTTTTTCTCGTACAAAAATGATAAATAACTATTTAGAAAGGCAAATTAAGGAAAATTTTCCTTATCAGCCAACTTTAGAGCAGGAAATTGCTGTAAAATCTCTTTCAGAGTTTCTGCTGTCCACACTGGCAGATGAAGTCTTTGTCTTAAGAGGGTATGCTGGTACTGGTAAAACATCGTTGGTAGGGGCATTGGTGAAAACGATGGATCAGCTGCAGCAGAAATCTGTATTGTTGGCTCCTACAGGACGTGCGGCAAAAGTATTTTCAGCGTATGCAGGACATCCGGCTTTTACTATTCATAAAAAAATATATAGACAACAATCTTTTTCTAATGAGCTTAGTAACTTTTCGATCAATGACAATTTAGCTACCAATACATTGTTTATTGTCGACGAGGCTTCCATGATTTCAAACGAAGGACTGTCGGGCAGTATGTTTGGAACAGGACGTTTATTGGATGATTTGGTGCAATTTGTGTATTCGGGACAAGGTTGCCGACTCTTGTTGATGGGAGATACAGCACAGCTTCCCCCGGTAGGTGAGGAGTTGAGTCCTGCGCTTTTTGCTGATGCATTGAAAGGTTATGGACTTGAAATACGTGAGATTGATCTTACCCAAGTGGTTCGGCAGGTGCAAGAATCCGGAATATTGTGGAATGCCACGCAGTTGAGGCAACTGATAGCGGAGGATGATTGTTATTCTTTACCTAAAATAAAAATAACAGGTTTTCCTGATATTAAACTGGTACCCGGAACTGAACTGATAGAAGAACTGACTAATTGTTACGATCATGATGGTATGGATGAAACGATTGTTGTCTGTCGATCTAATAAACGTGCAAATTTATATAATAATGGAATACGTGCACAAATTCTTTGGCGTGAAGACGAATTGAACACAGGAGATATGTTGATGATAGCCAAGAATAATTACTATTGGACAGAGAAATATAAGGAGATGGATTTTATCGCTAATGGAGAAATTGCAGTTGTCCGGCGTGTTCGTCGAACTCGTGAAATATACGGTTTTCGTTTTGCCGAAGTTACTCTTCGCTTTCCTGACCAGAATGATTTCGAATTGGATGCGAATCTATTATTAGACACTTTGCATTCGGACTCACCTGCATTGCCGAAAGAAGACAATGACCGATTGTTCTATACGGTACTTGAGGATTATATAGATATTCCAACCAAAAGGGACCGGATGAAAAAGATGAAAGCCGATCCACATTACAATGCTTTACAGGTGAAATATGCCTATGCAATAACCTGTCATAAAGCACAAGGCGGACAGTGGCAGAATGTATTTTTAGATCAGGGGTATATGACGGATGAGTATTTGACTCCGGATTATTTCCGGTGGTTGTATACAGCTTTTACTCGGGCGACAAAGACACTATATTTGGTGAATTACCCGAAAGAGCAGGTGGAATAGTTTTGTTTTTTGAATGACTTTTAATCTTTATATGATTTAGAGTTTTAAGGTTACATTGATTATATAATCAGTTGATCTCAATATTGTTGGATTCAAAAAAGTCTTTGAGTACAGGTTGTGGTTTGTTTATAGATGAAAAGAGTATTTTAAGATAAGAGCTAGCATTAGATAAAAATAGATAGCAATAATCCCTTTATTTAACTCTATTCACAGATTTGGAAAGAGTAAATAAAGGGATTATTCTATAAACTATTCTTTATATATTAATTATTTGTAAACAATAGTAGTTACATCATTCTTAGTTAAGTTTGGTATCACTTGACCAGTCTTTAAATAAAGAGTCTTAATTTTGCTGCTACGATTGGCGTTTAAGGTTGTTAATGCCGGACATTCCGAAGCATCAATTGACGTAACATAATCATAACTTGCATACCAGGAAACAATACTTAAATCCAAAAACTCAAGTTTACTACTGATGACTTTAAGACTTTCTGCCTCCGAATAAACATAGCTACCTCCTGCATTGAAACTAGTAATTGGATTATCTCCCAAATTATACTCTTCACAAATAGTAGGGCTATTAAATGTGAGTGATGAAACCTTATGTAAACCTGAAATATCAAGCTTTTTCATGTTTGAACAATAACCTAAACGTAATGAAGTCAGGTTAGGGAAATACTCTATTCCGGTTAAATCTTTAATCTGGTTAGAGTATGAGGTGTTAGAGAATGAAGTTGCGTTTAATCCTTCTTCAAGAATAATACATTTGGTATCATCAATAGGGAGAGCCCAACCGTTAGATATACAAAGTGCTCGAAGAACGGCATCTGGAATTTCCACAGGGCTGGCGTCCGGATCTTTTTGAATAATAGCAATATCTTTTACTAATGTACCACTGGTTTGGGCAATATGAATTGTACCTCCACGCGAAGCTGGTGATGCGGATAGTTTATAAGTAACAGTAACCGTAGTCAAACCATCATCACCTTTTTGTGGTTCGGAAATTGATTGATCAGTGATCCAATCCTTCCCTTTTGTTATGGAAATAGCGTAATTGACGTTGTATTTCACTTTAAAAGAGATAGTGCGTGCTGTTAGATCATATGTTAAAGTGTTACTTTCGGTGATAATTGCATCTGTTTGTTTTTGATTAATATCTACATTGACATTCTCAGTAACGAGCGGGCTTGAGATTGTAATTTTTGTACTACGATCTTTATATGTCTTGTTCTCGGCAGCAGTGAATGATAAAGTTACTTTACCACCGAATTCATTACGTCTATCAAATGTCAGCCATTCTTCACCACCGTCACTATATGTTATCGTTGGGTCGGTCACATTGGTATTAAGTTGAATTCTCACAGTACTTTTTTCTTTAGCAATAGAAAGAGCTTCGTCAGAAAGTAAATCCATTATATATGCAGGTTGAGACTCTACTTGTAGTGGCACAACTGAAGAACCTGTGAAAAACTTGAAGGTTGCAGTACGCTTTTCATCTAATTTGTTAGGATCGATGGTAAAAGTAACTATATCACCATCTTTACCTGAAGTTATTGACGGATGTGCCCAATCACATATTCCTGACAGCCGCCAGTTATCGGAGCTTGTTACAGTTACTGTAGCATCCCCTCCATTTTTATCCACTTGGAGTATATTGGTCGATAGTGAGATTGTTGAATTACCATTATTGATTGATTCATCATCATCAGAACAACCCCATACTAGGAGGGATACCGATAACACTATCATTAAATTCTTAAATAATTTCATATCTATTCTTTTTAAGGTAAAATATACATTAATCAGTTAATAGCTTCACGTTGTGTACTATTCTTTTTATAATAGTAACTTGGATAAATTAATGTTTCATCGTACAAACCTTTACAAACGGATTGGCATCTATATACTTGTGAACCATATAATGATGGGTCAAGTGCGAAGAACATGTAGTATCCATAACCAGCTTCTTTTCTAGAACGCGCTGTAGATTCACTTGAGTTGCCACTGCCTCGTCTTAGTTCTATTGACATACCAGCACACTGTTTCAATGTCATACCGGTACCTGGCCCAGCAGCACCGCCATAGTCAGCTACAGCATAATCGCAATACTGACCAGGTTCGATACCATCGATAACTTGGAGACTACTTGAATACATGTTGCCAAGGTTATAGAGCGAGACAATTTTTTCCGGCATGACAGCTTTACATTCATACATTAATCGTGAACCCGCATAAGCTGATGGTCTTGCAAGCCATGGGTTTGAAAGGTCTGGTGAGTTCGAATATTCATCATCGAAAGCGACGCCGTCCAGATTATAGGCACGGCAGTAGGCTGCCAGTTCCCGGGCGAATTCCCGAGCTCCCATATCCGAAAGTTGAGCGACACCAGCTTCGTCGTGATTACCCAGAATGCTAATAATAATTTTCATACCAGCTTTACGCAATGGTTGTAGATACTTATCATTATTGTCGAGTAAGAATTGAACATTTTCATTGTTCGCTAAATACACTCGTTGTTTCTCTGGATCCCAATTGATATTAGCAGCAAAAAGTACAACATGGTCGAAAAAATATTTACCACTTTCAGTCAGAAACTCAAGGGCATTGAGCGGGTTAGTATCATTAACTTCGAAATAAAGAACTGTTTGTACCGCATCTTCTCCTTTGTTAGTATTAGGTTTGTTGCGATAATCCTGGACGAGAAGCACCATATGCTTGGAAGTTTCAGTAAATGTAACTCCTTCAGTAGAAGATGTTACTGTCAAAGGTACTATGTAAGTTTTATCCTCTTCCATTCCATCAAACGCAGTCAGTGTAACTTTCACGCTTGGGGTAATTTTATCATCAGGGGCAAGTACAAAAGTACCATTATTGGCGATTTTTACATTAGCAGCAGGAAACACTTCGAAATCCGTTTCATGGGTAGTATTATATATAGCTGCATATGATTCCTCAACAGCTATTTGAACATCTACTCCTTTTTGAGGTAGTTTAGAAAGACGGAATACCACATTAGTGCTGTATTCATTATTTCGGAGCTCGATTACCGAACTGTTTTTATTCGTATTTTCGTCCAATAATAATCCGCTCAGTTGAGTCGATGCCAAATAAGAAGATTCATCTATCTTGTTTCCTATTTCAATATCTTCCTCACAAGATGTGAAGGTTGCCATAGTGAACATCACTACTGGCAGGAAAGCATATTTGATACTGTTTATCATATTCATATTCAATTCTTAGTTAAATGATTTATTATTGAGGCAATGAAACAGATTCCCATTTAGGCTCTTTTTCGATTGTCAAATCATAGCCACTCACGCTGTAATCTTTAGCTACTGTACCCGAACCTTCGTCAAATTTCCAATATGCAATGAGCCCTTCCGATTCAGGTTCTACTGTGTAGAAGTGGTTTGTTGCCTGAATTTCTTCTGCTGTTAATGCACGATTCCAGATTCGTACTTCGGAAACGACGCCATCAAAATAGCGGTCATCTTTATAGGAATAACCTACCCAGAAACAACGTGAACCGTCTTCCTCATTGGTATGTTTGGCACCAAGACTAACAGAACTCTTTCCTGTTGAACCGGAAAGCTTTTCTACGCCATTGATATATACTTTGACATTACCTTTATTGAATGCGACAGCTACATGATACCACTTGCCACTTTCAAGTTGAAGGTCTGCGCTTGTACAATTATTAACAGAAGTAGCTACTTGAAGTTGGTTATTCGGAATATTTGCGTCACCGATACGAAGCAAGTAATTGCTTTCAATACCCATCAACGTGTTCAGAGTATTAGGGAATGAATTGGCCTTGAACAGTATCTCCATCGTATTCTCCGTTAGATTATTGAATTTGGAGTCATTTTTGAAATCCGGGTAAGCACGATTACGACTGATATTACATACCACATTAATAAGTGATGCTCCGCGGAATACATAATAATATGTTTTAGCACTTTGCAAAACGCCGATCCCTTCCACAGATTTAATAGTGACTGGAAGCACATAAGTGGTTTTGATATCAAGTTCTCCTGTATTAATGAATTCAATCGGCAATTCTGGACTAACTATACTACCTGATTTGATGGTAGTCGAAGTTTCTGGCATTGAATAATGCTCTTCGGAAAGAAGTACTGCAGTTTCATCGTAATATGCCAGTTTATAAGTTGATAAAAGTTCGGGAGCCGGTGACATAGTCACTTTGATATCATGTTCTTCAGGCTTTGCTATGGCTACTGAAAGACCAGTTTCTACATTTGTATCACCAGCCTTGAATAGTATTTCCTTTGTAAAGTTCGATGCCGAAATGAAGAGCTTATTGTCATAATGCTGTTCATTTTCATCGTTGTTCTGGCAACCGGTGAGAATTATTGAGAAACCGGCAAGAGCTGTAAATATTAAATGGTTTAATTTCATAAGGCAGTTTTTTATTTAACGGTTGGACTCAATATACTTATAGCTTCTTTTAAGGTTGGGTATACATTGCTGGCATTAAAATAGTCTTTTTCCGCTGCATCAATCGAAATTCCAGCTTTAGTGTAGTCAGGCGTCTTTGCCACTGCCCATTGAGCAGCTCCAATGATGGCAGATGAGCCATCTCCGAGTTCACCATTGTAACTCCCCGAATTGGTAAGATAAGGTGTTGTTACTCCCATGATGAAGCGGTCGGTTGGTACGTTTTTTGCTGATGCCATGAGTATGAGATAAGACATCTCGTATTGGTTTTTTGCTCCATGAGCATTGACAATGATGTATTTACAATCAGAAAGCAGATTTTTACCAATAACATTCTGCGGGGAACCTTTGAAAAGCAAGTCCTTATTAGTATTCGCAACTTTCCAGTTAGCTACCGCGTCAAAGAAAGCTCCTTGACGCGCTGTTTCAGCGGCAATTTCATTCTCTTCAACAAGCGAATTGAGGTCGAAGCCTGTATAATTCACTACAATTCCATCTACATCCAAAGCGTTACTTGCGGCGATTTGTTTAGCGACCTCACTTTTACAGTATTCAATAAAACGTGTTGCATCGTCGACAGTCTCTTCTCCTTCTTCTCCATTTTCTGTTTCATCAGATTCGGGATTAGGTACAGCGTTGGCTGCTTCTTCTTCAAGAATCTTTTTCCATGCACTTTCTATAGCGTCGAAATCAACTAATCCCAATACTTTTGTACCCAATCGACGTACTTCCTTCATCTCAGATATATTTGCCTGATTTACTTCCATTGTATTGTTTAGACAAATATAGTCGAGACTGTCAGGCATATCAGTAAGATGTTGACTGCGTGAGGTTGTTACAGTACTTACATTATTAACTGAAACAATTACTACCTGATGGTCTGTTGCTTTAAAGTTGTTGAGAGATTCCAGGTATTGAGCATAAAGTTCCGGATTTTGTTCCTCGATAGAAGGAGTATGTATATTGATGCTTTCTGGGTCTGTCCAGTCAGAACACGAGAACTGCATCATAGAACATGCCAGCATTACAGGCATGAGATATTTTATTTTTCTTCTCATATATGCTATAATTAAGGTAATTTTATTTGTATAATTTA
Source organism: Bacteroides luhongzhouii (assembly GCF_009193295.2). Lineage (NCBI taxonomy): Bacteria > Pseudomonadati > Bacteroidota > Bacteroidia > Bacteroidales > Bacteroidaceae > Bacteroides > Bacteroides luhongzhouii. The sequence continues at coordinate 2,467,623 of NZ_CP059973.1, forward strand.
ATATACTAAGTACTCTAAGTACTTGGTAAATATTTTTATTTTTCGTTACTCATTGGTTGATTTATTTACAGTCCCACCATACATGAGTTGCCATCGTATCTCCTCTTTTAGTCTTGGACTCTTGTGTCAATGTCGCAACTGCTGCTTCTACGCTTTCTCTATTTTCACGATATTCATCAGTTGGATATGGCATGCGTCGTGCACCTTCCGTGTCATTAACAACTCCTCCACTTGCATTTGCTGCCATTGGCATCAATTTAGGATAACCTGTACGACGATATTCTGTCCATGATTCCATACCATTTGGGAAGTTTGCAATCCATTTTTGAGTAATAATCTGTTCTAAGCTTTTTTCAAAATCACCTCCAGCCCATGCCACAGTGACATTTGTATTAATAGCTCCGGAGTAGTCATAAGTTTGGCCACTTTGTCCTTTCAACGGATCTTTATATGCTTCTACTTTTCCCGTACCCGCAAGATAATTTTCGACTCCATTGGTAATTCCGTTTTCTTCAAACGACAAACGGATTCCTTCCTCATAGAAGTCTTTAGCTGTTCCTCCCATGTTCCAGTTACGAAGAGCTCCTTCAGCACGCAAGAAAGCGACTTCTGATGCACGGAACACAACTATATTATCACTCGTAGTGACTTTCATACAAGAAGAGCCTTGTGACCAGGAGTTATATTGTCCTTGCAGAATACCCCGACGTAAACCTACATAACTTTCTTCTCCAGTATATGCATTTCCCGACACGGTGCCAAAAGTACTTTTATCATAATATGCTTCACGACGAGGATCGTTGTATGCATTCATGTAGCAGGTTAAATCTGCTGAAATTCGTGCATCTGACCATAGTACCATAAAACGTTGCCATGGATTATGATCGGCAACTTTACGATAAGCGCCATCAGTTGCAGCAGTCATAACACCTGCAGCTACAGCTTCTTCTGCCAATTGCTGCGATGTTTTTCCATTCACGTTAAATCCTGCTACATAGCAAGTACGCATCGCCATTCTTAGCTTCAAGGAGTTGGCAAACTTATACCATGCTGATGTATTGCCATTATAAATTCTATCAGCACTTGAGCTGAAGCTTTGGTTGCCAAACTTTCCTAATACTGTAATAATATTATCCAAATCTTCTAGCATTTTGACATAGACAGCTTGCTGAGAATCATAAGGGGATTTGATTGCATTAGCTGCACCTACTTTTGAATAAGGGATGGGACCATATGTATCTGTTACACGTAACATTACGACGATACGATACAACTCGGCCAACGATAAGAAAAGTTCATCATCGCTTTGATTTTTCAAATTGAAGTAATCAGGATAAAACTTTGAATAAAAATCATTGAATGGAATTTTTTTCCAATCGTCTGAAGGATTGTAAGTCGCGTAACGACCAGACCAACCTGTACCCAAATTGGAGTCTGCCACATATCCCGAAAATGCTCCTGCCATCAAACAGTCCACATATTGAGAAAAGTTCTCTTGCTCTGGCATCATCAAATCTTGTAAATTAAGAGCTAATGATCTTACCAAATACCAATCTACTCCCATGTCATTTTGGTCTGGTTCATGAGGATTTTTATTGTAATCTTCAAAGTTTCCTGTACATGCAGTTGCACCGAAAAGAAACATACCAGTGACTATAAACTGTATTATTTTATTTTTCTTCATCTTTTCCGTTTTTAGAATTTAAGTTTCAAATTGAATCCTACACTACGAAGGCTAGGCATCATAAAGTAATCAATTCCCTGATAATAGTTACCTGTAGTGGCTACAGATTCAGGATCGAAAGGAGCCTTGCAATAAATCATCCACAAGTTACGACCTACCAGCGAAAGAGTGATATCCATAATATTTTTCAATTTCTTTCTTGGGATAGTGTAGCTGACAGAAGCTTCTTGCAGACGCAAATTGGTAGCACTATAAGTGTAATATTGAGGAATACCGCTGTCGGCACCAACCACTGTATACCACTTTTGCGCGTCAATCATATCGTTGCCGTTTATCACGACTCCACCATTATCACGAGCTGCTGCTGTAGCTTCGGATACACCATAGGAGTCAAGAACGGCTTGAGTTGCAGAGTAAACAACTCCTCCTAAACGGGCAGTAAGAAGGAAGCCAAGTCCCCAGTTTCCATATTGAAAGTCATTGCGCCATGCCATATTAGCCTTTGGAAAAACAGACCCTAAATAAATATCATCAGCTTTGTCATTCACTGTTACATTTCCATCGGCATTTACATAAATCTTATTATTTGAATCTCGAAGCAAGTCAGATTGTGAGTAGAGATCACCTAAAGATCCACCTACTTTTAGAATGAACCGTGCCTTTGATAAACCACCTACATCCATACGGTCTTTTGTTATTTCTTCACCGGTTACAGGGTTTATGTAACCATCAATCAGGCTTAAAATCTTGTTCTTATTGGCACTGAATGTGTAGTTAGAACTCCATGAAAACTTGTTCCATGTATTCTTGTAACCAAGTGAAAGTTCTACACCACGGTTACGTACGTTACCTGTCTGCGCATAGAATGTGCTATAGCCTCCTGTTGGAGAAAGCTTTGCATCCATGGTTTGATTGTAAGTCTTGGTATTATAGAATGAAACGTCAAAATTGAAATGTTTAAGGAAACGTGCAGTAAGACCTACTTCCCAAGAATCTGTACGTTCTGGTTTCAAATCATACAATGGATATGCAGACTGGGAAGAGTATGCTCCTGTTGAAGTATTCCATGAAAAAGTTGGATAAGCAAGAAAGCGTCCAAATGGTAGACCTACGGATGCCCAAGATGCACGTAATTTTAAGTATGAAATACTTTCCGGCAATTTAAAAAGTTCAGACAAAACAACAGAACCTCCTACTGATGGGTAGAAAAAAGAAGACTGTTTTGAGTTCGGTCCCGCTAATTGACTTGGCCAATCATTACGTCCGGTAAGAGTCAGGTAGTAAGTACTTCTATAGCCAACTTCTGCAGATGCAAATATAGATTGTGTTTGTTCACGATAACCAGTCTCTTCACGTTTCCCAGTTTCTTTATCCAATTGAGCAACTGTGAAAAAGTTAGGAAGTCCATTCGCTGCAATTGGTCCACTAACGGCAAGAGCTTCAGAACGATTGTCTGAATAAGATGCTCCGATATTAGCTGTTAGACTCCAATCTTCTCCAAATGTTTTATTTATATTCAACAATAAGTCTGCATATGTTTGCTTGTCACGAGTGTTTGTTACACCATAAAAACCATTTTCGCCTTCAGCAATAGTTGCGATGGTAGAGGCATAGTATTTTTGTGTATATGTGTTGTATGAATTATCTAGACGTACACGTCCAGCTACGTTCAACCAACTTAGAATATCGTAACTTAAAGCTGCACTCAACATATAACGATCTTTGTCATTTTCACGCAAGTTACGATAATTAATCCAGTAAGGATTTTGCAAACGGAACGATCCTCCTCCTTGAGGCCAATATTGCGTATACATATTACGCTCTAAATCATAACGTTCGTACATTTTGTAATCTTCCCAGTCATTTCCACGCGGAAACAGGTAAGCAGAAGACAGTGGGTTTGCATAAATGCCTTGATTCACCATATTACGGTCTTTCTGCATAATATATTGAGCGCCAACATCCAGTTTCATCTTATCTTCTAGGAAAAGAGTGGTGTTACGGAATGTAAAGTTATAGCGGTCGTATTTGTTATTTGGAATAATACCACGCGAATTAACGGCTGCGGCAGAAAGATATGTCTGATTGTGTTCTGTACCAGTAGAAAGTGTTACAGATTCTGTTCCAATAAGTCCAGTCTGAAAATAATCACTTGCAGGATCGTATCCGCGGTAATTAGCTTCGTTCAATCTTTTACCCCAACTAGCATCTGTTCCAGAAGTTCCATAGCGATTCTGAAACTGTGGCATGACGAATGGAGATAACATTTCTGTATTACTAGATACGGTCAAGGCTACACGACCCACTTTTCCTTTTTTGGTTGTAATCACAATAGCACCATTAGATGCATTGCTACCATACAATGCGGCAGCAGCGGCACCAGACAACACTGACATTGATTCAATGTCATCTGGATTTATATCAGCTATAGCTTCTGTAGAGCCTTGCGATTGCATCTCTTCAGAACCACCAGAAGCGCTCAGGTTATACATTGGAATACCGTCGATAACATAAAGAGCATTAGACGATTGTTCGATACCCCTGGAACCACGCATAACAACTTTACTTGCACCACCAATACCAGAAGAAGAAGAGTTGATATTTAAACCCGCAACCTTTCCGTTCAGCGAATTAATAAAGTTCGCGTCTTTTACGGCTAAAGCTGATTCTGCATCGACCTGTGTGACATTATAACTCAAAGCTTTCTCCGAACGCTTAATACCCAAAGCTGTAACAACCACCTCGTCAATCACTTGGGTGTCATCCATCATCGTAATATTAATGGCTGTCTGTCCTTTCAAAGGAATTTCTTGTGTCTTATATCCGATATAAGAATAAACAATAACTGGGTTATTGCTTTTTGTCATAATTTTGTAGTTACCATCCAAATCGGTAATAGCTCCGTCTGTTGTTCCTTTCACTAAAATGCTAACACCAATCAGTGGCTCTCCTTTAGCATCTACAACTTGTCCGGTTATAGTACGTTCTTTCCCGCTTTGTTGTTGTAGTGAATTAGAATTTTCTTTTTCAGATAAATAAATTATATTCTCTTCTATTTTATAAGAGATATCTTTATTTTTCAAAAGTGTGTTTAAAACTTGCTCTAAAGAAGCATCTTTTACTTTTAAAGGTTCAACTGTGACAGTCGATAGCTTGTCATTGTAGAAAAATTGATACTTTGATTGTGATTGAATCTGTTTAATTACAGTTCCTAAAGTTGTACGGGGAGTTGATAAGGTCAACTGTGCCGCAGCCCATTGTACAGGAACTGCTATCAACAAAAGAATCAATAAAGCTCGAAATAACTTCGACTTTCGAAGCGAATGTTTGCTTTCCATACATTTAATTTAATGGTTATACATTTTATTAAACTCAAAAAGAAGAGTGTCGACTTTCCCTCCCTTTGTTAATAAAACAATGCTAATATAATAAACACTTAGTCCATTTTCTCTTTTTTTCGAAAAAAGTAAGAAATATCTGATATCTCCTTGAATAACCTATATTTAAAATATGCCCAGTACTTAGAGTACTTGGATAAAAATAATGTGATGGAAATCTTTAAGTGATAATATATATGAAAAGAATAATAAAAAACAGTTTGTTTACAGCAATATTGATGGTGTGTGGGATGATGTATTCCTCATGCGAAGACTGGACAGATCCAGAAAGCATTAACATCCATTACTCTACATTTGAAGAGCAAAACCCGCAACTGTATGCTGACTATATCAGAGATTACTAATGACTTTTTTATCAAAACAATGGTGGCGGTTCGCTTATTGATGGTGAAACCAAAAGTAACTTCTGATGGAAACACATGGAATTATCTGGGAAAAGTAGCTACTGCTGATGAGAATGCCGATTACTATCAATTCATTGAACCTATAACTGCACGGTATGTGAAATTTGAACTTTTGTCTTCTTGTGGATGTGAGCTTTATGAAATATACGTCTTTAAGTAGTGTTGAGTCTAAAAAGAATATAGGTTAAAGTTTGTATTCGAGAGGCTGTCTCAAAATTGTTTTTGGGTCAGCCTCTTTTTAATTGCTTTTTCAAAGAACGGGCAGGCGCTAACTTGCTTCTCTAAGTCTAACGTTTGCTCATGTTCCTAAATATTTGAATGAAATGTTACATAGTGGAACAAAATGTCTATCATAGTATCATTTCTCTTAGTAATCTTTTAATTATCAAAATGAATGATACTATGATGGATGTTTTTCTCACTATGTATTCAAACCTAGCTGTATCATTTTACTTATTTCCGTACGGTGTTGAAACTAATTTTTGATATGCTTGCCTTGTTTTGTCGAATAAAAGCAGCGAAAGATAATAAAAGCATAGCCTGAAAACAGACTTCTTTGCTTTCAGGCTATTGCTTTCAGCCGGAATATTGATGAATAGTTACTTTCTGAAAAATACTGAAAGATTCAAACCAAGATTAGGGCTAAATTATCTCGCAAGGATTATTGTTCTTTAGAGAAAGAATAGGGCATATCTTCTTCTTTAGTTCCTCTATTCTGATTAGGTTGATTGCTCATTTCAACACTGATCGTACCTCCCTTGAGCAAATTTTCGTGTCGGAGATAATTTTTAGTGTAATCAGCACCATTAACATTCATCGAATTGACATAAAAATTCTTCTTACTGTTATTCGGAGCATCAATAACCAAACTATTGCCATTCTCAAAATGGAGTGTAGCTTTCTTGAATAACGGAGCACCTATAATATATTCATCCGTTCCCGGACAAACAGGATAGAAACCTAATGCCGAGAATACATACCAGGCAGAAGTTTGTCCGTTGTCTTCGTCGCCACAATAGCCGTCCGGAGTAGGAGAGTACATACGATCCATTACTTGACGCAACCAGTATTGGGCTTTCCAAGGTTGTCCTGCATAGTCATATAAATAAATCATGTGCTGAATCGGTTGATTGCCATGTGCATAGTTACCCATATTCATCACAGTCATTTCACGGATTTCATGAATCACTTGGCCGTAGTAGCTATCATCAAAAATAGGAGGTACGGCAAAAACAGAATCCATCATGGTGATAAACATCTCTTTTCCACCCATCAAGTCAATCAATCCTTGAGGATCGTGGAATACAGACCAAGTATAGTGCCAGCTATTTCCTTCCGTAAAGGCATCCCCCCATTTCAGCGGAGAGAAAGGAGATTGGAATGTACCATCTTCGTTGCGTCCACGCATTAACTTAGATTCCTTATCAAAAAGATTCTTGTAGTTCATGGCACGTTTTGCGAAAAGATTAATCTCTTTTTTCGGACGTTTAAGTTCCTTTGCCAGTTGGTAGATACACCAGTCATTGTATGCATATTCCAGCGTGCGTGCGGTGTTCTCATTGATTTTTACATCATAAGGCACGTAACCCAGTTTATTGTAATATTCATATCCCAGACGTCCTGTTGATGATACTTGTGGATGTACATTCTCCGTTCCGTGAATCAGCCCTTCATACAATGTTTTTATATCGTCCACTTTCACTCCTTTCATGTAAGCATCCACTAAGACGGAAGCAGAATTGTTACCAACCATACAGCCTCTGTGCCCCGGACTTGCCCATTCCGGGAAAAAACCGCTCTCTTTATATGTATTGATCAGACCTTCCTGCATCTCCTTGTTGACTGACGGGTACATCAGGTTCAATAACGGGAATAGGCAACGGAAAGTATCCCAAAAGCCTGTGTCGGTATACATATATCCCGGTAATACTTGCCCATTATAAGGACTGTAATGAATAGCTTGGCCGGCAGCATCCAGTTCGTAGAATTTGCGTGGAAAGAGCAATGAACGATATAAACAAGAATAGAATGTGCGATATTGGTCGAGATTGCCTCCTTCTACTTCTATTTTGCCTAACACTTGGTTCCACGCTTCTTTTCCTTTCTTGGCTAGCTGTTCGATATTATCTTTGCCCAACTCTTTCATATTCAAAGCTGCCTGTTCAAAACTGATGAAAGAAGAAGCAATCCTTGCATGTACTTGTTCGCCTTTATGTGTTTGGAAACCGATAATGGCTCCGGCATGAACCGTTGTCTGTTCGGCTACATTTTCCTGCAGATTGCCATTGGCTACCGTAGCTTTATAAGTGAAAGGCTTGTCGAATTCAATAATAAAGTAATTTTTGAAGTTTTCGGGAACTCCACCACTGTTGCGAGTCGTGTAACCGATAATCTTGTTTTCTTCCGGAATAATCTTAATATACGATCCCTTATCGAAGGCATCCACTACAACATACGAATGATCGTTTTCCGGAAAAGTGAAACGGAAAAGAACGGCACGCTCGGTTGGAGCCATTTCTGTCACTACATCATGCTCTGCAAGATATACCTTATAATAATAAGGAGTGGCAGTTTCTCCTTTGTGGGCAAACCAACTGGCACGCTTCTCTTCATTGAATTCCGGTTTGCCTACTACAGGCATAATAGAGAATTGTCCGTAATCATTAATCCACGGACTGGGTTGATGTGTTTGCTTAAATCCACGAATCTTATTAGCCGTATAAATGTATTGCCATCCGTCTCCCATCTTTCCTGTTTGCGGAGTCCAGAAATTCATCCCCCACGGACGGGCAATGACCGGATAAGTATTACCTGTTGATAACTCGAAACTAGATTGAGAACCCATAAGTGGATTGACATACTGCGTCCAGTCTTTGGCTTTTGCAAAGACGATACAACTTAATGCGCATATTAATAGGAGATACTTTTTCATGGTCTTATTTATTATTTGATATGAGAGTCAGGGGAGACGATTCCCCATTTTGTAGGCTGATTGGTCATCTTGATTTCCATCGTTCCTCCATTCGCAATATCCTGATGGTTAAAGAATGGAATGTTTAGAGCCTTACCGTTCAGCAATACACTTTCAATGTATTTATTCTTTTTCCCATTATTCTTTACTACAATACTGAAAGTCTTTCCTTCCGGCAGATTGATAACCGCTTTGTCGAAAGCAGGACGTCCGATGGAATATACCGGCTTGCCGGGACATACCTGATAGAATCCCATAGAGTTGAGTATATACCAGGCAGACATCTGACCGCAGTCTTCATTACCCGAAAGACCATCTATACTGTTGGCATACTGGCTCCGGTAAACACTATCTACCAACTCTTGAGTTCTCCAAGGGTGGTTAACGTAGTTATATAGATGGATCACATGATGACTTGGTTCGTTTCCATGTGCATATTGCCCGATAAGTCCGCTGATATCTGATGAGGTTGTCTCACCTTCAAGTGATGAATCGGCCGAGAATAAGGAATCGAGTTTCTGTACAAAAGCATCTTCTCCACCCATCAGATTGACTAATCCTTCTACATCATGCGGCACAAACCAAGTCCATTGCCAAGCTGTTCCTTCACAATAATCATCGCTGCGGTGAGTAGATGCGCGCGGATTGAATGGAGTACGCCATTCACCTTTTGAGTCTAGTCCACGCATGAAGCGGATTGATTTGTCGAAATAAAATTCGTACGCCTTGGCAAAGCGTTCATACTTTGCTTTGGATTCAAAATCACTCATCGCTTCTGCAAAGATAGAGATACACCAGTCATCATACGCATATTCCAACGCTTTGGCCACTGATTCGTTTTCGCGGTCACAAGGGATATATCCGATGGCATTCTTATAATATTTTGCTTTCGGCATGAGATGAGGCAATACCAGATCCGGACATTTGATGCCGGTAGTGTCATATTCGGCGGCACGTAGGCAGGCTTTATAAGCCTCTTTGGCATCAAAGTTGCGATACCCTTTCATGTAGGCATCCACGATGACCGGAACAGCATGATAACCAATCATAGTGCCAGTGTAATTGGAAGCCAAGTCCCACATGGGGTATATCCCACCTTCCTGATGTTTCTTAATTAACGAATTGATAAAGTGATTATTCAGATCAGGATCAATGATAGTCATTAGCGGATGTAGCGCACGGAAAGTATCCCATAAAGAAAAGACAGTATATATCGGATTAAGGGTGTCTCCTTGATGCACTTCAAGATCCATTCCTAAATAACGTCCGTCTGCATCAGTGAACAGATTTGGACTGATTCCCGTATGATAGAGGGCCGTGTAGAAGATGGCTTTATCTTCTTTATCGGAAGTTGTAATATCAATTTTGGAAAGATATTCATTCCATGCCGTACGTGCGTCTTTACGTACTTTTTCGAAGTCCCATCCGGGAATTTCTGATTCAACGTTCTTCCGTGCACCGGCAATATCTACAGCGGACACACCTACTTTAACAAGAACCTGCTCGTCTTTACTGGTGTTGAAATGCAATAATGCTTTGCAGACAGGAAGTCGTTTGCCATTGTCCATGGTAATAGAATCCGTAACGAGCGTATAAGAGAATGGTTTGGAAAATTTAGCGTAGAAGTTGATATATTGGTCGAAAGCCCAATAAGTTGTTTTCTTATGTCCACAGATTTCCGTATCGCTTATTACTTCTATTTCCATCTCGGAGTTAGTCTGTCGTTGCAGGCTGTAATCCAGGTCGATGATAAATCCGGATTCGGCGTTTTCGGGAAAGGTATAGCGATGGATTGCTCCTCGTTTGGTGGATGATATTTCTGCTTTCACCTGATAAGTATCCAGAAAGACAGAATAATATCCCGGTTCTGCAATTTCATTCTTATGTGAGAAAGAGGAAGCGTATGCTAGGCGCTGGCTTTGGGGATCGGTTGTACGATATTGTTGCTTACCCACAGTTGGCATGAGCAAGACATCTCCATAGTCGCAACAACCTGTACCGCTGACGTGTGTGTGTGAAAAGCCATTGATGGTAGAGTCGGCATAATAATAACCGGAACAGGCATCCCAACCATCGATCCGGGTGTCCGGACTAGGCTGAATCATGCCGTGGGGAACTACTGCTCCGGGGAAGGTATGACCATGTCCACCGGTACCGATGAAAGGGTTGACGTAAGCACTATAATCTTTTACATTAGTGGGGGCTGTGCAGGAGTTAAGTGTGAATAAACCTCCTAAACATCCTACTATTAGGAATGTTTTAAATTTCATGGTATTAATAGCTTTTAAGTTTTATCCGGTTCATCTTTTACTTCTTATTTGGGAGAAATGAAGATATTGTTTCCGACAATTTTATAATCAATAGGTATAGAGTTTTGCAATGATTTTAACACTGACTCGATATTCGATTTCCTTTTCAGTACACCGGAGTAAGTTTTACCCGTCTGAATGTCAGGAGACAGAATGATTTTCACGTCATAGAAACGCTCCAGCGCTTTGGTGATGGTGAAGATATCTGCTTTTTGGAATGGAATCAGATTATCGTGCCAAACAGCATCCAACTTGGCATCCACTTGTTTTACGGTCAATCGTCCATTATTTTTGTTCAGTTCCGCACGTTGTCCCGGAGTGAGGATAATCTGCCCTTCTTCCTTATTACCTTTTACTTCAATCTCACCTTCAATAAGTGTCGCCTCCGCTATCCGGCAACGCTTATCGGATTTTAAATTGAACGTAGTTCCCAGTACGCGTACGCGTATTGCGTCACTTTGAACGGTGAATGGCTTATGGCGGTTTTTGGTGACCTCAAAATAAGCTTCTCCTTCCAGGTAGACATTGCGTTCCTTTTCGGAGAATTCACGTGGATATTTCAAGGTTGCTGCATTGTTCAGCCAAACTTTGCTACCATCCGGCAAGACTACCTCCTTAACAATGCCTTCGCTGGCTACTGCGACCATCATTTGTTGATTGTTTCCGCTTTGATAGAACCAATATCCGACTCCACCACCCATGACCAACATTACAGCAATCACTGCGGCATATTTCATCCAGCGGTGCATGCTTAATATTTTGCTCTGTTTACCTTTCTCTTCGTCCAGCTTTTTATAAAGTTGTTTTTCCGCACGAAGTATCCGTTGTTCATCAGTGTACTGGTCGAATTTACCCAAATGATAAATTTCTTCCATACGAAAGAGCTGGCGGGCGTTTTCTTCCGATTCCTTCATCCAGGCATTGACCTCGATAAGCTCTTCTTCAGAACACTGTCCTGTCAGATATCTGTTTATTATTTCTTCACTCAGATTACTCATTTTCTTTTCCTTCATATTAGTAATACAATTCAAAACGCAAAAACACTTATTATAATCGCCATAAAAATAAGAAAAGAATTGCCCAAAGAGGATCGAGTCGGGCACGCAAGTATTTTAAGGCCTTATACATATGGGCTTCCACCGTGCGGAGTGAAACTCCGAGAATATCGGCTATTTCCTTGTTTTTCATATCATGCAGATAGCTAAGCTTGAAAACCTCTTTGCATTTATCAGGGAGTTCATTAATCGCATCATGGATTTCCTTGCGGAGTTCCTTATCTTCGATCCTCCGAATCACTTCGTTGTTGTCTGGTTGGTAAAACTCTGCACGTCTTTGGTTGATTTCTTCCATGGCAACACAATAACTGTCTTCCACACTGCGGTGTTTCAAGACGTTGAGGGCACGGGTGTAAACGGCACGATAGAGAAAGGCCTGGATTTGCTCGCCTATCTCTATGTGGTCTTTCCGCTTCCATAATTCTACAAATACGTCCTGCACTACATCCTCTGCTTCTTCTTCTCCTACCAGGCGGGTGGCATAGAAAATCAGGCTGGGGTAGTACCGGCGGAATAGTGCTTTATAGGTTATATCGAAGTTTTCGTTCATTCTCTCAGTTGGTTGTTCAGGTTTGGCTTATGGGTTATTTTCTTTGGATATAACTCCGATAGTTTTAGGTGTATTACTCATTTCAAATTCGACAGTCGCTCCACTCATGATTTGCTCGTGAGTAAGATACGTTTTGTCATACGGCTTTCCATCTATTTTGATGGATTGGATATAGATATTTTCTTTGTTCACTTTGGGGGCCAGTACGGTGAAAGTCTTTCCATTCGCCAGATGTAATTGCATTTCCGGGAATAGGGGAGTACCTATCTCGTATTTTCCACTGACGGGGTTAACAGGATAGAATCCCATCGCACTGAATACATACCATGCTGACATCTGCCCGCAATCTTCGTTGCCACAAAGACCGGCAGGCTCGTTCTTGTAGAGCTCGTTCATCACTTTGGCTACATATTCTTGTGTACGGCTTTCCTGTCCTATAGCATTGAACAGATAAATAACATGATGGCTCGGTTCATTGCCATGTGCATATTGTCCTATCATGCCCGTGCTGAAGATAGGCAGTTCGTCATCTGCTGCCGGATGATAGGTGAACATACTGTCCAGTTTTTCGGCAAAGCGGTTTTTACCTCCTGTGAGGTCGATCAATCCGTTGATGTCATGCTGAACAGACCAAAAGTATTGCCATCCGTTGCTTTCGCAGATGTGTGGCGTATAGTCATCGGCTTTGAAGTCCTTGATAAAGGTGCCTTTATCGTCACGTGGCTGCATGAAAGAAGTGGCGGGGTTATATACATTCTTGTAGTTTTGAGAGCGTTTGTAAAATTCGTCCGCAATGTCTTGTTTGCCCATCTTCTTCGCCATTTCGGCAATGCAGTAATCATCGAAAGCGTATTCCAGTGTTTTGGATAACGACCAGTTTTCTGCGTTGTAGTGGTCTGTTACGTTGTAAGGTATGTATCCTAATTCTTTATAGAGTCCAATGCCACGATAATTATCCAGATTAGCCGTTGCTATGCAAGCATCAAGGGCTTTTTTTGCGTCGAAGTCGCCGATTCCTTTCAGATAGGCGTCTACAATAACAGGGACAGCATGATAACCGATCATCATGTCTGTTTCACTTCCGTAGAAATTCCATACAGGTAAGCGGCCATTTTGTTCGTAGAAGGCGATGAAGGATTTCACCATGTCGTTGACACGCTCAGGTTCGGTATAAGTAAAGAGAGGGTGGGCAGCACGGTACGTATCCCATAGAGAGAAGGTGCTATAATTAACCCAGCCGTCAGCCTGGTGTACTTTCTTGTCGGGCCCATAGTAAGCTCCGTCTATATCACTGTAAATAGTAGGAGCAATCATCGAGTGATAGAGAGCAGTGTAGAAGTTTACTTTATCGTTCTCATTATCACTTTTTATTTCAATCTTTCCGAGCTGGCGGTTCCAGTTTGCTTTTGTTTCCGCCAAATATTTGTCGAAGTCATTTTCGGGGACTTCTGCTTGCAAGTTTTTAGCAGCTCCTTCCATGCTGACACCGGAAATGGCGGTGTTAACTAATATCTGTTCATCCTTTTGAGTATTGAAGTCGAAGCGGGCAATAACAGCTGTGCCGATACGTTTATTGTCTTTGATGATGGCAGTTGTGTCCAGTTTCATTTTCTCAAAAGGCTTGGAGAAGCGGGTGCGGAAATAGATGTGTTGATCGCGTGCCCAACCATCGGAGAAACGGTAACCTTGAATGGTGACGGAGTCTACGATTTCGATATGAGAATCGTTGGTAAAATCCCAGTTCATGGCTTTCTTCAGATTTAAGAAGATAGCAGATTGGGCTTCCGGAAAGGTATAACGTTGGATTCCACAACGCTCCGTGGCAGTCAGTTCGACGTTGATGTTGTAATCAGTCAGGCGTACTTGATAATAACCGGCATGAGCACTTTCATCCTTGTGGGAAAATTTAGAGTGGATGCCAAGTGGTGCTTCCGCTTCTTTGTAGGGAAGAGTGACAGGCATGAAAGAAATGTCATACAAATCTCCCGCTCCAGTGCCGGAAAGATGTGTGTGGCTGAAACCGGCAATCGTACTGTCCGGATAGAAATAACCGGAGATACGGTCCCATCCGGGGAGTCCGTTGTCCGGGCTAAGTTGCACCATGCCGAAAGGAGCTTGGGCACCAGGATAAGTGTTTCCAGTGAAGTCTGTTCCGATAAATGGATTTACATAAGATGTGTAATCTATTTCGTGTTTTTCTTGCGTAGGGGTACAAGAAATGAGCATGCAGGTTAACAGCAGGCATAGATAAGCAGGTGTTCTCATCATTCTTTAGGTATTAGTGATTACTTATTTTATTTATTTGAAGGATAAGAAAAATAATTAATCTGGTCACAAAGGTAGAAAAAAACTGTGACAAGCCTAAATTATAAGCTAATATTTTTAGAAAGAGACAAATAGACTTCTATTTCTTACCGGGTTTGTTTGGTTTTGGGGGAGGGTCGGAAGTATCCTTCCCCGATGCTTTTATAGGGGATTCAAAAGGGGATTCAAGCCGAAATTGTTGTTGGTGAATTCCCTTCTGTAAAATAGTGACGCTATCCGATGCAAATAGTGACGCTATATGCTAGCGATACCGTCACTATCCTGTGCATATACCGTCACTATTTTTTTCTACATTAATAGGGAGTTTCTTATGTATTTATTCAGACGCGTCTAATTTTAAGTCTTTACGTAAAAGGGGATGTCTATAAGTCTCTTTTTAACGATTTCACCCCTATCAGAACAAACTCTGACAGGGGTGATTTCTTTTTTTTCGGGGCTTGTTAGACAGCCTTTTTTATTTATTCTTAGATTCCTGCCAGCTCCAGTACTTTTTCAACTGCTGCCGGTAGCCCATCAGCATTTTTACCTCCTGCAGTAGCGAAGTGAGGTTGGCCACCGCCGCCACCTTGAATCAGTTTGGCAGCCTCTTTTACCAGATTACCAGCTTTCAGACCACCTGCAACCAAATTATCGCTAAGCATTACTGTCAGCATCGGTTTGCCATTGTCTGTACTTCCGGCTACGAAGAACAAGTTTTCTGTGATTTCACCCCGAAGTTGGAAAGCGATATTCTTCACTACTTCTGCCGGTAGTGGAGCACAGAACTTGATTACTTTGATACCGTGGATTTCTTGTACATTTTTCAGTAATCTTTCCTTCAGAGCTGCTTCTTTCTCTTTCATGAAGTCTTCCACCTGCTTTTTCAATCCTGCGTTTTCATCCAGATATTTACGGATTGCAATTCTTAAGTCAGGAGCATTGTTGAAGAGAGCCTTTAAGTCGCTGAGTGTATCTTGTATTGTATCCAGCATTTCTTCCACGCGTGCTCCGGTGTAAGCTTCAATACGGCGAACACCGGCAGCAACAGAACTTTCGGAGATGATTTTTACCATACCGATATTTCCGGTTGCAGCTACGTGTGTACCACCGCAGAACTCGATAGAAGTACCGAACTGGATCACACGAACTCTGTCGCCATACTTTTCACCAAAGAGAGCGATAGCTCCCAACTCCTTAGCTTCCTCGATAGGAATATTGCGATATTCTTTCAACGGAATATTAGCGCGGATTCTTGCATTGACGATATGTTCAACTTTACGGATTTCTTCATCGGTCACTTTCTGGAAATGAGAGAAGTCGAAACGCAATGAATCCGGTGTGACCAATGAACCTTTCTGTTCGATGTGTTCACCCAACACTTCACGCAAAGCAGCATCCAGCAAGTGAGTCGCTGAGTGATTAGCTGCGCAGGCAGCACGTTTGTCGGTATCCACACAAGCCATCATCGGAGCTTCCGGATGTTCGGGTAACTTTTTGGTAATATGTATCGGAAGATTATTTTCTTTCTTTGTATCGACCACTTCGATTGTCTCGAATTCGCTAACCAATACACCCGTATCACCTACCTGACCACCACTTTCCGCATAGAACGGAGTATAGTCAAGTACAATCTGATACAATGTCTGGTTCTTTTGTTTGATCTGACGATAGCGAAGGATAGAAGCTTCGTATTCAGTGTAATCATAACCAACAAACTCAGTAGTCCCTTCTTTAAGTACAATCCAGTCACCAGTTTCGATGGCGGCAGCATTACGTGCACGCTGTTTCTGTTGCTGCATTTCTTCATTGAACTCTTCAATGTTGACAGTCATTCCGTTTTCACGAAGAATCAACTCTGTCAAGTCGAGCGGGAAACCGAATGTATCATATAAAGTAAAGGCATCTTTACCGCTGATTTCTGTTTTTCCATTGGCTTTGGTATCTTCCATTGTCTTATCCAATAGACGGATACCTGTTTCCAAAGTGCGGAGGAATGATTCTTCTTCTTCCTTGATAACTTTTTCAATCAGTGTCTTTTGCGCAACCAGTTCAGGATAAGCCTCTCCCATATTATCAATCAATACAGGAAGCAACTTGTACATAAATGCCTGTTTCTGTCCGAGGAAAGTATATCCGTAACGAACAGCACGGCGAAGGATACGGCGGATCACGTAGCCAGCTTTAGCATTAGAAGGCAACTGACCATCTGTGATTGAGAATGCAATGGTGCGGATATGGTCGGCAATCACACGCATAGCGATATCTTGTTGTTTGTCTTTTCCGTATTCTGTACCCGACATTGCTGCAATAGCTTTCAGCATTGGCTGGAATACGTCTGTGTCGTAGTTGGATGTTTTGCCTTGCAAAGCCATACAAAGACGTTCGAATCCCATACCGGTGTCAATAACCTTGGCAGGAAGCGGCTCAAGACTGCCGTCTGCTTTGCGGTTGTATTGCATGAACACGAGGTTCCAGATTTCAATCACCTGTGGGTGATCGTGGTTCACGAGGTCGCGACCGGAGATCTTGGCACGTTCCTCAGCAGGACGAAGGTCGATATGGATTTCGGAACAAGGTCCGCAAGGTCCTGTATCACCCATTTCCCAGAAGTTATCGTGTTTGTTACCGTTGATAATATGATCTTTCGGAAGGAACTGTTCCCAATAGGAAGCAGCTTCGTCGTCACGGCTCAATCCTTCTTCAGGACTTCCTTCAAATACGGTTGCATAGAGATGTTCCGGATTCAGTTTCAAGACTTCTACCAGATATTCCCACGCCCAGTTGATGGCTTCTTTCTTGAAGTAATCGCCGAACGACCAGTTACCAAGCATTTCAAACATGGTGTGGTGGTACGTATCGTGCCCTACTTCTTCCAAGTCATTATGCTTTCCACTTACACGCAAACATTTTTGCGAGTCCGCGACTCTTTGGTATTTCGCTGGGTGGTTACCCAAAATAATATCTTTAAACTGGTTCATACCCGCGTTCGTAAACATCAGGGTAGGGTCATCTTTAATCACCATCGGAGCCGAGGGAACGATGTGGTGTCCTTTCGACTCAAAGAAATTCTTGAATGAATCTCTGATCTCTTTTGCAGTCAACATATAATGAAGAATTATGATTTATGAATTATGAATTATGGGCTGTGGGATATGAGAGAGGGGAGGAATCCCCAATAAATCATAAATCACAACTCATAAATTCGTAAAAACTGTGCAAAGATAGCTTGTTTTTATTACTTTTGCCGTATTAACAAGCGAAATATTTCCAAAAAGATGCGCAAAGTATACTACATCTATAATCCACAGACCCAGACTTATGATCGAATTTACCCTACCGTACGGCAGCGTGCGCTTAGTATCTTGCGTCGGCTTTTCTATGGAATGGGGTTGGGAGCTGGTTGCTTTATTGTATTGCTTTTGATTTTTGGCTCTCCGTCGGAGAAAGAATTAAGAATTGAAAACAGCCGTCTTTTGGCACAGTACAATGTGCTTTCCCGGCGTTTGGACGACGCCATGGGAGTGCTTCAGGATATCCAGCAACGTGACGATAATCTGTATCGGGTGATTTTGCAGGCAGATCCTGTTTCCCCGGCTATCCGTCAGGCAGGTTATGGCGGGACGAACCGTTACGAAGAACTAATGGATTTGGCAAATGCCAAGCTGGTGGTGAATACGACTCAAAAGTTGGACGTGCTTTCCAAAAGGCTTTATATCCAGTCGAAATCTTTCGATGATGTGATTGATATGTGCAAGAACCACGATGAGATGCTGAAATGTATTCCGGCTATCCAGCCAATTTCGAATAAAGATCTTCGTCAGACTGCATCCGGTTATGGTACACGTATCGACCCTATTTATGGTACGACAAAGTTCCATGCAGGTATGGACTTTTCTGCTCATCCGGGAACAGATGTTTATGCTACCGGAAACGGAACAGTGGTGAAAGTGGGATGGGAAACCGGATACGGTAATACTATCGAGATAGATCATGGTTTCGGGTATCTCACTCGGTATGCTCACTTGCAGGGATTTAATACGAAAGTCGGAAAGAAAGTGGTACGTGGTGAGATTATCGGAAAAGTGGGTAGTACAGGAAAAAGTACCGGTCCGCATCTGCATTATGAAGTGCATGTGAAAGGACAGGTAGTGAATCCGGTTAATTATTATTTCATGGATTTGAGTGCCGAAGATTATGAGAAGATGATTCAGCTGGCAGCCAATCATGGTAAAGTTTTCGATTAAAAATCTTAAAACAGGAGTGTTATGCTTAATACAGACAAAGAGTTGAAGCTATATTATTCAATAGGAGAGGTTGCCGACATGTTCGGAGTCAATCCGTCATTACTCCGTTTTTGGGAAAAGGAGTTTCCGCAAATATCTCCTAAGACAGCGGGAAGAGGAATACGTCAGTATCGCAAAGAAGACGTAGAAACGATTGGACTTATCTACCATTTGGTAAAAGAGAAAGGCATGACACTTCCCGGTGCCCGGCAACGTTTAAAGGATAATAAAGAAGCTACGGTTCGTAATTATGAGATCGTAAATAAGCTGAAAGCGATAAAAGAAGAGCTTTTGGCTATTAAGCGCGAATTGGATGGACGGGAGTAGAATAACGTTGACCGATAACGAATGTGTCGATCAACGTTATTCTTCTACGCGGCTCACCTGTTTGATATTCTGTATTTTCTTCAGATTGTTACAGATGGTTCTCACATCATCCACATCATGTACCCATAACTGAATTTTTCCCTCAAAGATACCATCTTCGGTTTCGATGGTCAGCTTACGGATATTTACATTGAGCTGTCTGGAGATAACTTGGGTGACTTCATTCAAAAGTCCCATGCTGTCTATACCTTTTATATATATATATACCAGGAAAGATAATTCTTTGTGTGTATCCCATTCTGTCGCTAATATACGGTTGCCATAACTGCTCTTCAGTTTGGCGGCAACAGGACATTGGCGTTTGTGAATAATGATCCGGTCGTTTTCATCCACATATCCCAATACGTCATCGCCGGGAATAGGATGGCAACATTCCGCCATGATATATTTTTTCTGCAAACTTTCTTCCGTCAGTTTGAGCACTTGCTTCGGATTGATCTTTTCTTTTTCTTGTGGCTCTTTTTCTTCCTGCTTCTCTTTGCTGTTGCCGAAAGAAAAAGTCAGATATTTCTTCCAGTTACTGGTTTGCTTTTCTCTCAATTCATTCTTATCCGCTTCTCCCAAGACGATTGCCTTACTGCCAATAGCAGCCAGTAGTTCTTCTTCATTCTTGGCATTATGCAGTTTGCGCAGCTTCTCAATAATTGCTTCTTCCGGACGGATTTCCTCTTTTTTCAGAAACTCATTAAGGATTTCTTCACCTATCTTCTGGTTTGCTTTGCGTTCTTTGCGGAGAATGGCTGCTATCTTGGCACGGGCACGGGCAGTAGTTGCAAAAACTTCCCATTGCGGTTGTACACGTTGCGATTTTGAAGTCAGAATTTCAACTTGGTCACCACTTTGCAATTTATGGCTCAATGGCACAAGTTTGTGGTTGACTTTGGCACCAATACAATGACTGCCAATATCCGTATGCAAAGAAAATGCGAAGTCGAGAGCCGTAGAATTCTGCGGCATAGTCTTCAACTCACCTTTGGGAGTGAACACGAATATTTCAGAAGCAAATAAATTAAGTTTGATGGTATCCAGAAAGTCAATGGCATCCGGTTGCGGATCATCCAATATCTCCTTAATGGTTTTCAACCATTTTTCCAACTCTCCTTCATCTTCGCTGCCTCCTCCTTCTTTGTATTTCCAGTGAGCGGCGAAACCTTGTTCGGCAACGTCATTCATTCGTTCACTACGAATCTGGACTTCAATCCATTGTCCGTTATTACCCATCAGGGTGACATGCAATGCCTGATAACCATTTGCTTTAGGATGGCTTACCCAGTCGCGCAGACGGTCCGGATGAGGCTTGTATATTTTGGAGATGGAAACGTAGATGTCGAAACAGTCGTTGAGTTCTTCTTCCTCATTGCGTGGTTCGAAAATGATTCGGACAGCCAGCAAGTCAAATATTTCTTCGAAAGGAACATGCTTGGTCTGCATCTTGTTCCAGATGGAATAGATTGATTTTACGCGGGCAAGTATCCGGTATTTCAGCCCCATCTTATCCAGCTGTGTACGGATAGGAGCAGTGAAGTCGTTGAAAACCTTGTCGCGTTCGGCGGCTGTGGCATTCAATTTCTCTTCTATTTCTGCATATTCTTCGGGGTGTTCATATTTAAAGCTTAGATTCTCAAGCTCTGTTTTTATCTTATAGAGTCCCAAACGGTTGGCGAGTGGAGCATAGATGTAGAGCGTTTCGCCTGCAATCTTGTATTGTTTGTTGGGTAACATAGAGCCGAGGGTACGCATGTTGTGCAAACGGTCGGCTATCTTGATAAGGATTACCCGGATGTCGTTCGACATGGTGAGCAGCAACTTCTTGAAGTTCTCTGCCTGTGCTGAAGCACGGTCGCCGAAGATTCCACCGGATATTTTGGTCAGTCCGTCCACAATCTGGGCAATCTTCGGACCAAAGATATTCTCAATGTCTTCCACTGTGTAATCAGTGTCTTCTACTACATCGTGCAGCAAGGCCGCACAGATAGAAGTCGAACCGAGGCCGATCTCATTACATACAATACTGGCAACAGCAATCGGGTGCATAATATAAGGTTCGCCCGAACGGCGTTTGATACCTTTATGCGCCTGATTGGCGAAGTTGAAAGCTTTCGTAATGATTTCAACTTTCTTGCGATGTTTAGTGTTGAGATAATCATTCAGTAGTTCGTGGAACGCCTGATTGATCATCTCTTCGTCACTTATTTCTTTGGGGGGTAGATTATCCATAATTGTTATCCTTTCACTTGCTTAGTTCTGCAAAAATAAGCAAATTTCCGAACGATGCAAGCAGGAAGCTGTTTATTTGTATATTTTCAATCGTTTTCCTGCTGCAATTTTGGTGTTGGACATTCCATTCCACCTTTGTATATCCTTAATCGTGACGCCATACTTTCCGGCGATGGTTGACAAAGTGTCTCCACTTTTTATTGTGTAGTAGGTCAGTTTGCCTTTACCGGCAACGGCTGTTGCCGTTTTGCGGGTTGAGGGTGTAATTTCCTTTACTGCAACGGTTTTCCGGTTGCGGAACAATTCGTCGGCACGATGTGCATAAATTGTATCTTGCTTATCTATAAAAGTACTGATAGCATCGATGGGGAGTCTTAAAGTATAAGGCTTGCTGTCACCCGGGATCATTTGCTTCTTATATTGAGGATTCAAACTCTTGATTTGATCCAAAGGTACATTGCAAAGATCAGCAATCTGTTCGAAGTGCAGATTCTTGTTCACTTGTACTGTGTCGGTACTTGCCGGAATATTTGTTTCCATCGGACAAATATTATGGTCGCAGTAGTAAGTCATCACATAGTTGGCGGCGATAAAAGCAGGCACATAGCCACGTGTCTCTTTAGGCAGGTAATTATAGATTTTCCAGTAATCCGTTTCGCCATTGGCACGGCGGATTGCCTTGTTGATAGTACCGGGGCCACAGTTATAAGCAGCAATCACAAGATTCCAGTCTCCATAGATATCGTACATTTCTTTGAGATAACGTGCGGCAGCCCAAGTAGCTTTAATCGGGTCGCGACGTTCATCCACCAGGCTGTTTGATTCCAAACCATAGATCTTACCTGTGCCAATCATGAATTGCCACAGACCGGAAGCACCTGCGCGTGACACGGCAGAGGGGTTCAATGCAGATTCGATAATCGGGAGATATCTAAGTTCCAGTGGAAGCCCATATGCATCCAATGCTTCTTCAAAAATCGGCATATAGAAGTTGCAGGCACTTAACATGAAAGAAACCTGATTGCGCAAGCGTCCTGCATACATATCGATGAATTTGCGGATAATATCATTATAAGGCATTTCCATGATAGCCGGAATGCGTGATAAGCGGTCGATATAGACAGAGTCGCTGAATAAAGGGTTGATTTCAGCCGTGCTGCAATCTTTGCCTAAGTCAATATAATTTTTGGCTTTCCAGTCGTTCAACAGACTGTCAAGTGGATATGTCATACTTTTAGGCAGGTCGATGCTTTCTTTGCGTTCAGTTCCATTTTCACGAATCACTACATCTACACTTTGCGCTTTTACCTGAGACGTTGCCACTAGTAAAAGAAAAATAATCGAACAATAGTTAACTAATTTCTTCATGCTTCAATAATAAGATCAATCTAAATTGTGTTTTTAAAATCGTAATACGCATTGCAGACCAACCGACTTGCTTTTTAAACTGTTGGAGCGGAACTGATTGTTATTGTCGATAACAGCCGGTTCTACTTTCATGCTCAAGTCGGGGGTTATATCGAAGTTGGACAACTCTGCATCAACATAAGCGTCGATGATAGAGATCAGATAAACTCCGATAAAAGCAAATATACTAAGGTCCCGATAACGACGGAACATATCTTTTCTTCGTTTTAGTGTGTTTTTCAACTGCTCCTCATTGTAAGTGGAGTTCGGGGGCAGCAAATCTTCGTAACTTTTCGTATTCGGATTGCTGTCCATAATATCCAGATAGGCTTGCGAATAGTCTTTGTACATCTTGCCGTTCCAGCTTAAGGCGTAAGCACAACCTGCAAACCCTCCATATATAATAGGTAACTTCCAGTATTTACGGTTGTAAATCTGTCCTCCACCGGGGAATACGACTGCCAGCCACGTTGCTTTGGTCGGATTCGGGATGAATATTTTCTTGTTTATATCTTGAGTAGGTGGCGGCACAGTGTCAGTCTTTACAACAATGGATGCCGGCTGCTCTATCTTTTTCAGCTCTTTCTTGTTGACCGCATCCAAGCTGTCCGCTATCTGTATTTTAGCAGCTGACAAACTGTCGATGGCCGGAAGCTCTTTGGATGGTGTTATCCGGATAGAATCTTTTTTTACAGAGTCCTGTGCGGCTGGTTCACGATGTCTTCGTGCACGGGCTTTCGGTGCTTCGCGCTGTATGATTGTTGTATCTTTCCGTACCGGAGTAACAGTGGATTGTGCATACACATCAATCCCTGCCACCTGTAAAAAACAGAGAAGCAGGGCGCTGACTAGTAACTGATATTTCTTACTTTTTCTTGTCATTTACTTCTTTAGCGTATCGAAGATTTCCATGATACGTTCCAGTTCCTCCTCGTTACCGAAAGGAATACTTATCTTTCCTTTTCCCTTTTCAGAGCAGGTGAGTTGTACCTTGGTGTTGAAAAAGCCGGAGAGTTGTTGCTTCAATAAGTTGAATTCTTCAGGAAGTTTACCACGTTTGGGTGTTATTTTCCGTGTGCCGCTTTTCACAGCTTCTCCTTCGCTTAATGATTTAACAATTTCTTCTACTTTGCGGACTGAATATCCGTGCTCTTGTATTTCTTCGAATATTTTAACTTGTAATTTAGGGTCGCCTAATGAAATCAGTGCACGGGCATGTCCCATGTCCAACTGCTTGTTTTGCAGGGCCATCTGTATAGGAGCCGGCAATTTCAGCAAGCGCAGGTAGTTGGCGATCGTCGTTCTTTTCTTTCCGATGCGTTCGCTAAGACGTTCCTGTGTCAGTTCGTATTGATCGAGCAGATGCTGGTAGGCAAGTGCGATTTCTACGGCATTCAGGTCTTCACGCTGGATATTTTCAATCAGCGCCATTTCCATCATGTTTTCGTCGTCGGCTGTGCGTATATAAGCAGGGATTGTTTTCAGTCCTGCTTTTTGTGACGCACGATAACGACGTTCTCCCGCGATGATCTGATACTCATCGTCCGAGAGTTTGCGTAAGGTAATAGGTTGGATGATACCGATTTCCGCAATGGAATCAGCCAGTTCCTGCAATGCTGTTTCGTCAAACTCACGGCGGGGCTGGTTAGGATTGACAGTAATCTTTGCCAGCTCTATTTCATTAATGGAAGAAGACCCTTCGGTTTTCACATCATCCATTGAGAGCAAGGCGTCTAGACCGCGTCCTAATGCATTCCTTTTTTGTGTTGCCATATCTTCTTCTTTATATTTATTTATTTCGGTTGATAATTTCTTTAGCAAGAGCCAGGTGGTTTTTGGCACCGGTAGATTCCGCATCGTATAGGATAGTCGGGACACCGTAGCTGGGAGCCTCGCTTAATTTCACATTTCGTTGAATAACGGTGTTGAATACCAGTTCTTGGAAATGACGTTTCACTTCGTCGTAAATCTGATTGGCCTGACGCAGACGAGAGTCATACATTGTCAGCAAGAAACCTTCGATTTCTAAGGCCGGATTCAGTTTTGACTTGATAATTTTGATGGTATTCAACAATTTGCTGATACCTTCAAGAGCAAAATATTCAGCTTGAACGGGGATAATCACAGAGTCGGCTGCCGTCAAAGCATTGATCGTGATTAGACCTAATGAAGGAGAGCAGTCTATCAGAATATAGTCATATTCTTTCTTCAAAGGTGTGAGTACTTCTTTTAGTATCTTTTCTCGGTTTGGGAGGTTTAGCATTTCAATCTCTGCCCCTACAAGATTGATATGCGAAGAGATCACTTTCAAAGAATCAATCTCCGTGTCAAGGATAGCGTCCTGTACGTTGGCTCTGTCAATAATACATTCATAGATAGTGCATTCCGACTGCTTGATGTCTACTCCCAGACCGGAAGAGGCATTAGCTTGCGGGTCGGCATCTACCACGAGTACCTTTTTTTCCAGTGTAGCAAGTGAAGCTGCGAGATTAATCGTAGTCGTTGTTTTCCCTACACCGCCTTTTTGATTGGCCAAAGCAATAATTTTTCCCATATTCTCTAAATTTATTGGCAGCGAAATAAGTGATAAATCCTTAGAGCGCCTACGAAAAAAGAGAAACTTTGCAATTTCTGTTGATAAGTCGCCTGTTTTGTTAATAACTGTCGGACGAAACGGTTACAAAACTTCGACAGGTTCATCATCTACTTTCTCTTTATGAGCTTGCAAATATACATATTTATATTGGATATTTATTTCTTTTTTTGCTCGCTTGCAGAAGATTAAGATTTGTAAACGGGTAGGAGTGGGGATGAAAGAGACTTTTCGATCTGATGTGGGGAGGTGTTTGGCGGTACGGCTTCTTTTTGTTACTTTTGTGCGAATATAAAAAAGGAAAGGATTGAATATATGGAAAAAGAGAAGCCGTTGATACTTGTTTCGAATGACGATGGCGTGATGGCTAAAGGTATTAATGAACTGGTGAAGTTTCTTCGCCCTTTGGGAGATATCATAGTGATGGCACCTGATGCCCCGCGTTCCGGTAGTGGTTGTGCGCTGACGGTGACGCAGCCGGTTCATTACCAGTTAGTAAAGAAAGAAGTGGGTTTGACTGTTTATAAATGTTCGGGAACACCGACTGATTGCATCAAATTGGCACGAAATACAGTGCTCGACCGGACTCCGGACCTGGTAGTCGGCGGTATCAATCATGGAGATAACTCTGCCACTAACGTACATTATTCCGGTACGATGGGAGTGGTGTTTGAGGGGTGTTTGAATGGAATTCCTTCTATTGGCTTCTCCTTGTGCAATCATGCACCCGATGCTGATTTTGAAGCTGCCGGACCTTATGTCCGCAGTATCGCTTCCATGGTCTTGGAAAAAGGACTTCCTCCTTTGACTTGTCTGAATGTAAACTTTCCCGATACAGCTGATATAAAAGGAGTGAAAATCTGTGAACAGGCGAAAGGAGGTTGGACGAATGAATGGGCAGCCTGTCCTCGTCTGAATGATCCCAACTATTTCTGGCTGACCGGTGAATTTACCGATCACGAACCTGAAAACGAGAAGAATGATCATTGGGCTTTGGCAAATGGCTATGTTGCTATCACCCCGACCACGGTTGACGTAACGGCTTATCACTTTATAGACGAACTTAATCAATGGTTTAATTAGTTGATAACTGTCAGTTATCAACTATCAGCTATCAACTATTATGAAGTATTATCTGATTGTCGGCGAAGCTTCCGGCGACTTGCACGCTTCCCATCTGATGGCTGCCTTAAAGGCAGAAGACCCGCAGGCTAATTTCCGTTTTTTCGGAGGTGACTTGATGGCGGCAGTCGGAGGAACGATGGTGAAGCATTATAAGGAGTTGGCATACATGGGATTTATCCCTGTATTACTTCATCTGCACACTATCTTTGCAAATATGAAGCGTTGCAAAGAAGACATTGTTTCTTGGAAGCCGGACGTTGTTATTCTGGTAGATTATCCGGGATTCAATCTTGATATTGCTAAGTTTGTCCATGCAAAGACACAGATACCGGTTTACTATTATATTTCTCCGAAGATATGGGCGTGGAAAGAATACCGTATCAAGAATATAAAACGAGATGTAGATGAGCTTTTCTCCATTCTTCCTTTTGAAGTGGAATTCTTCGAAGGAAAGCATCAATATCCTATTCACTATGTAGGGAACCCTACCGTGGATGAGGTGGCAGCTTATCAGGCGGCTCATCCGAAAAATAAGGAGCAGTTTATTGTCGAGAATCAATTGGAAGATAAGCCGATTATCGCTCTTCTTGCCGGTAGCCGGAAACAGGAAATCAAAGATAATCTGCCGGATATGTTGAAGGCTGCTTCCGCTTTTTCTGACTATCAGCTTGTCTTGGCCGGTGCGCCTGCCATTGCTCCCGAGTATTATAAACAATATGTAGGAGAAGCGAAAGTGAAAATCATTTTCGATCAGACTTATTGCCTGTTGCAGCATGCGGATGTAGCATTAGTTACTTCGGGGACAGCTACGCTTGAGACGGCATTGTTTCGTGTTCCTCAAGTGGTTTGTTATCACACACCGATCGGAAAAGTGGTTTCTTTCTTGCGGCGTCATATCCTGACAGTGAAATTTATTTCGTTGGTAAATTTGATTGCCGACCGTGAGGTGGTAAAGGAACTCGTTGCGGATACGATGACCGTGAAGAATATGCAGAGCGAATTGAAAAATATCATTGAAAATGAAGCATATAGAAATGAGATGCTTTTGGGGTATGAGTATGTAGCCAAGCGGTTGGGACCTGCCGGTGCTCCCCGTCATGCAGCGCGTGAAATGCTGCAATTGTTGAAAAAATAACTTTCTTTTTCTGAATAAACGTAAAGCCGATGCAGTAAATGCACGGCTTTTTTATTTATAAAGCAGAAGACTAAAATAAAGAAAGGAAAAAGATATGAAAAAATTTAAGTGGCTTTTAGGAATCTTATTATTGGCATTAGTACCAATGTTGCAATCATGTGATGATGATGGCTATTCTATTGGAGATTTCAGTTGGGACTGGGCGACCGTTCATACAACCGGTGGAGGAGGTTATTATTTGGAAGGTGACAGATGGGGAGTGATTGATCCGGTTGCTACTTCTATTCCTTGGTTTAAACCGGTGGACGGTGAGCGTGTTGTGGCTTTTTTCAATCCTTTGTATGATATGGAAGGAGGAAAAGGAGTTCAGGTGAAGATGGAAGGGATACAGGAGCTGTTGACAAAAGAAGTGGAAGATATGTCGACAGAGGAAGAAGCGGAAGAATTCGGAAATGATCCTATTTTGATTTATCAGGGTGATATGTGGTTGGGAGGAAGGTTTCTGAACATAATTTTCCGCCAGGAGTTGCCTCGTTCGGAGAAACATCGTATCAGTCTTGTACAAAATAAGATGGAACCGGGAGAGCCGGGCGAACCGTCAGAGCCGGGAACATTGAATGTGGATGAAGATGGTTACATACATTTGGAACTGCGTTATAATACGTATAAGGATGTGACTGACTACTGGGGATGGGGGCGAGTTTCTTATAACTTAGAAAAATTCTTCCCGACAGAGAAAGAGGCCGAATCAACAATAAAAGGTTTTAAAGTAACAATAAACTCAAGAGAACATGGAGAAGGAAGAGTGATCGTTCTTGATTTGAAGCACCCGGTCGGTGTACCGGAAGCAGCAAAGGATGTTCATTCCACTTCTTCGATCCGATAACCTAACTGTGATTTACTGTGTGTGAAAAAGGTCGGGATACTTTCGTATAAGTTCCCGACCTTTTGTATTTTGTTTCAGTTCTAATCGATTGAGAAAGAATCCCCCGTCAGAACCATGTTAATGCATATAGATAAACGACGGCTGCCGGTATAGCCATCAGAGAACTGTCAAAGCGATCGAGCATCCCACCGTGTCCCGGAAGAATGGTTCCCGAATCCTTAACGTGCAACTGGCGTTTCAATAACGACTCCGTCAGGTCGCCCCATGTGCCGAATATAACAACCACCAGTGCCAATCCTGCCCACTCAATCATTGACATAAGTGGGAAGTAGTGGGCGAGAATAAAAGATACTCCGATTGCTACCACTCCGCCACCGATGGAACCTTCCCACGATTTCTTGGGAGAAATACGTTCAAACAACCGGTGTTTGCCGATCAATGAACCGATGCAATAGGCTCCCGTGTCATTTAACCAAAGGAAAATAAAGATAGATAACGGTAGGATAGGATTGTAACTTACGCTACTGTATTCCGGATCGTTATGGAATGCCAATACATTCAGCAAAGCAAAAGGCAGACCGATATAAAGTTGGCTAAGCATAGAATAAGCCCAGTTAAGTACCGGGTTCTCCTTTTTCAGATACAACTCGCTAATCATCATGTAAAGCAATAAAAGCACATACGGGATGAATATCTTCGAATCGGCCGCATTAATGCAGAATCCCATGACTGCAAGGAATAAGTAAGCCCCGCCGAGCATATTAATGGTCTTGTTTATCTTCACTCCTTCTGCGCGCATATTTACCAGCTGTCCGAACTCATAAATGGTCAGTGCGCTGATAGCGGTGAACAGAATGCCAAAGCTGAATGCGTCATAAAGGATGCACCCCACCAAGATGGCAACGAAGAGTACACCCGTAATAGCTCGTTTTATGAAATTGTTAATCAAAATCTATTCGTTTTAATTAGTTGGACCCGTTAGCTTGTTCTTCTCCATTAGACTTACCCTCTACGGAAACTTTACCCTCCACAGTAACCTTTTTACCTTCTGCGGCAACTTTGGTGTCTATGGATGCTTGTTCTTCCTTTGCGGTATTTTCAGCTTCCTCTTCTTTGATCTCTCTTTCTTCTTCCTTCAACTTTTGGGCAAGTTCTCTTTCTGCTCTTGCGGCATCCTGGCTTTCTTTAGCGGCCATGATTTCTTCCGAGCGGGAAGCCCAAGGGCGTTTACCGAAGATACGTTCAA
Source organism: Bacteroides luhongzhouii (assembly GCF_009193295.2). Classification (NCBI taxonomy): domain Bacteria; kingdom Pseudomonadati; phylum Bacteroidota; class Bacteroidia; order Bacteroidales; family Bacteroidaceae; genus Bacteroides; species Bacteroides luhongzhouii. The sequence continues at coordinate 2,497,577 of NZ_CP059973.1, forward strand.
CGTCTTCTGCGAAGATTACTTCTTTGTCAATCAGTAATTGCGTCAGTTCGTTGTGTCCTTCTTTATTCTCTGACAGAATTCTTTTGGCGCGGTCATACTGCTCGTTCACCATTCTCTTGACTTCTTCGTCAATCAATTCGGCTGTCTTTTCGCTGTATGGGCGGTTGAAAGAATATTCATCGTTGTTGTAATAGCATAAGTTCGGCAGTTTGTCGCTCATACCTAAATAGGCAATCATACCATATGCCTGCTTAGTCACCCTTTCCAAGTCGTTCATGGCGCCTGTCGAGATGCGGCCGAGGAATAAATCTTCAGCGGCGCGTCCTCCCAAAGTAGCACACATTTCGTCCAACATCTGCTCTTTGGTAGTGATTTGACGTTCTTCCGGCAGATACCAGGCAGCTCCCAATGCACGTCCGCGAGGAACGATAGTCACTTTAATCAGTGGGTTGGCATATTCCAGTAACCAAGAGATAGAAGCGTGTCCTGCTTCATGTAAAGCGATGGAACGTCTTTCAGCTTCTGTTGTAATTTTGGTTTTCTTTTCCAGACCACCGATGATACGGTCTACCGCATCCAAGAAGTCCTGCTTACCTACGAATTTCTTTCCGTGGCGGGCAGCGATCAGTGCAGCTTCGTTGCAGACATTGGCAATATCCGCACCCGAGAATCCCGGAGTCTGGCGTGCCAGCAAGTCTACATCTACACTATCGTCTATTTTAATCGGGCGCAAATGCACACCAAATACTTCTTTACGTTCGTTCAAGTCGGGCAGATCTACGTGTATCTGACGGTCAAAACGTCCTGCACGAAGCAATGCCTTGTCGAGTACGTCTACACGGTTGGTAGCAGCAAGGATAATCACACCACTGTTGGAACCGAAACCGTCCATTTCTGTCAATAACTGATTCAAAGTGTTTTCGCGTTCATCATTTCCTCCCATTGCAGGGTTCTTGCCACGAGCACGTCCTACGGCATCAATCTCATCAATAAAGACGATACAAGGAGCTTTCTCTTTAGCCTGTTTAAACAAGTCGCGAACACGGGACGCACCTACACCCACAAACATCTCCACGAAATCGGAACCTGCCAATGAGAAGAAAGGCACATTCGCTTCGCCGGCCACAGCTTTGGCAAGCAATGTTTTACCGGTTCCCGGAGGGCCTACCAGTAATGCTCCCTTGGGTATCTTACCTCCCAAATCCGTATATTTCTGCGGTTCCTTCAAGAACTCAACAATTTCCTCCACTTCTTGTTTCGCTTCAGCCAGGCCCGCTACATCCTTAAATGTAATCTTGATGGCTCCGCCTTTTTCAAAAAGCTGGGCTTTTGATTTTCCTACATTAAATACGCCACCGGGGCCACCACTGCCGCCTCCGCTCATACGGCGCATGAAGAATATCCATAACGCAACCAGCAACACAAGCGGGAGTATCTGAATCAGAATTGCGGGGAAAATATCCGATTTGGGCGGATAATCAGATGAACCGTCAAAATGACCGGCTTCCTTTTCTGCCTGCAAAAACTCTTCCAGTTTATCGGTAGATGGCGTTCTACTTGTAATGACAGGGTTGCGTCCCACTTTGGTAGAGTCGGCTCCAAAAACAGCCCCTACGGCGGTCGGTTTAAGGAAAGCTTCGATTGATTTATCTTCATAACCCAATACTTTGCTGACATAACCCTTTTTTACATAGTCCTGAAACTCGCTGTAAGTTACAGCTTTGCTTCCTGCTCCCTTTGAATCACTGCCCCACCAGAGGCCGAGAAGCATAAGGGCAATAATCATATACATCCAGTTCAGGTTGAACTTGGGCATATTAACCTTATTGCTAGGTTTATTGCTATTGTTATTATTACTATTATTATTGTCCATAATCATTAATTAGTCTAGATCGGGGATTTGAGTAAGTTTGGCATCTGCCCAGAGGTGCTCAAGATTATAAAAAGCTCTTGTCTCCGGCAAAAAGACGTGTACCAGTACATCGGCATAGTCCATTGCTACCCATTCTGCATTCCGGAGTCCGTCGATTGCATAAGGCTTGCTGTCCGCACCTTTGCGTGTAAATTCCTTGATTGAATCTACTATTGCACTCACTTGACTGGGAGAATTTCCCTGACAGATAACGAAATATTTACAGATGGTATCTTCTATGCTGGTTAAATCGGCAACGATTATCTTTTTACCTTTTTTTTCTTGAATTCCTTCTTTTATTTTTTCAATTAATACTTTAGTATCGTTCATTCCTGTAATTGGGATTAATAATTCATGTTCTCTATTTGTTTATAACAAAAAAAGGTGATCCTTTGTTTCTGATAATAAACGTGATATTTTTGACAAATATACGCTGATTTATTGGATACAAGAAAGTTATCCCTCAATTTTTGTGTTTTTTAGTGGAGATGCTTTTGTTTGGAAAGCTTATTTGGACATTTTTGCAAAAAAAATATCAGATTTGTTTTGAATTCCCAAAATATTTGTATCTTTGCACCCGCAAACGAAAATCATTGGGCTATGGTGTAATGGTAACACTACAGATTCTGGTCCTGTCATTCCTGGTTCGAATCCAGGTAGCCCAACAAAACACCAGCTTTTTACTGACAAAAACCCGCTAAAATTGCAATTTTAGCGGGTTTTTTGTGCTTTGACAAATGCCATTTGAAAAAAGTTGACGCTAATTCGGTGGCAAATTCGGTGACACGAATGCACGTTGATAGTCAAGAAAATACGAGTCTTATGTAAAAAGAAGCCGTGAGGCTGATTAATAAAGAATAAATCCTTAAACAGGTTATTGTCTTGTTTAGTAGAAATAAAAAACAGGTTTTATGGCTCAAGTGAGCATAAAACCTGTTTTTTATTTCTCTCAATTGGGCAGAAATCTTATTCTTCTGCTTTTATTGATTCATCGATTACTTTGATCTTTTGTAACACCAGTTCCAAGTCTGCTTTCAGTTTATCTACCTTGCGGTTCAATTCAGTCAGCAGGCTACTACCTTTCTTGGAAGTAGAAGTGAGGAAGCCCAAGTTGTTCTCATAAGTCTGAAGCTCATTCTTCATATTCTCATAAGTACGTACCAGTTTTTCGCGTTCTCTGTACAGAGATTGAGTGCCGCCTCCCTGGATATTGCTGATATTCGAACGGAAGTTGCTTAACTTCTTGTTGGAAGCATTGATGTTAAAGCGGTCGAATAGCTGATCGATAATTCCGTGATACTGCTTGTATAACTTATCTTTTTCTTTGAATGGCACATGACCGATAGAGTTCCACTCTTTCATTAAATCCCGAACCAAGGTATTTGCTTCTTCGGCATCCATGTTCTCATCAATTGCGGATAACTTCTCGATTAACGCTTTCTTCTTTTCCATATTCTCTGTTTCTACAGAGCGTTGTGAAGAAGTAGCTTTGTTCTTTTGTTCGAAGAAGTAGTCGCAAGCTGTGATGAACCGTTTCCAGATAGCATCCGAGTGTTTCTTAGCAACCGGTCCGATGGTCTTCCATTCTTTTTGAAGTTTGGTCAGCGTATCGGCAGTTACTTTCCAGTCTGTGCTGTCTTTCAAAGCTTCTGCTTTTTCACAGAGCGCTTTCTTCTTTTCCAGATTCTCGTTCATTCCTTCTTTCAGGCTTTTGAAGAATTCTCCTTTTTTCTTGAAGAAATCATCGCAGGCATGGCGGAAGCGTTCGAAGATCTTCACATTCATCTTCTGGGGAGCAAAACCGATGGTTTTCCATTTGTTTTGCAGGGCAATCACTTCCTGTGTCTTGTTTTCCCAGGCAGAGAATGTTTTCAGTTCATCATACTCAATCGCTTCAACGATTTCGCAGATTACGGTCTTTTGATCTAAATTATGCTGTTCAGCTTCTTTCAGCGATTCGAAATGCTGCTGATGGCGGCGGTTGACAGCGGTAGAAGCAGTTTTGAACCGGTTCCAGATCTCATCGCGCAGCTCTTTGGTTACCGGACCTGTATCTCGGAACTCCTGATGCAACTTTTGAAGTTGGTGGAAAGCGGAAACAACATCTTCTTCGTCAGCCAATTTTTCGGCCGCTTCGCAGAGATGCGTTTTGATTTCCAGATTCTTTTTGAAGTCATATTCGCGGAATTCATTGTTCAGTTTCAATAAATCGTAGAACTTCTCTACATATAATTGATAGTTTTTCCAAAGTTCATTCACTTTACCTTGCGGCACCAGTTTCGTCTCATTCCATTGCTGTTGCAGCTTCTTGAACTCCGTATAAGATTTGTTGGCGTCATCTCCGGATTCCACCAATTCTTTCAGCTCTTCAATAATGGAAAGTTTCACTTGCAGGTTTTCTTCTTTCTGGCGTTCCAGTTCGGCAATCTGTTTGCCACGTTTTTCCTTGATAACTCCCATCAGACGTTTGAATTCTTCTTCTGTCGGGTCCTCTTCGGCAACAAAATCTTCAATGTTTCCACCGTTGTCTGTAAACTGTACCTTAGCAGCTTCCAACTCGGCATTATGTAACTTGTAGAATGATTGTTTCAGATTGTCAATTTCCTGCTTGTTCGCATTCTCAGCGTCTTGCGCAAGCTCTTTTAGCTGGTTTAGTACATCTTCCTTAGTGGCAGGTTTAGGAGCTGCTTCAGGTTGAACTTCGGCAGTAACATCTTCAGTCGGAGTCTCTGTAATAGCTTCAGAAACCTCGACTGTTTTCTTTTCTTCTTCTAATTCCCCTTGGTTCAAGGGTTGATTAGTGTCTCGAGCGTCCATCATTGTATATTAGTTTTGGGTCACAAATTAATGAAATAAAACGATTACTTCATACTATTTTGCTTATTTTTTTTTATTTATCGTGTTTTTATGACAATAAAACGGTTATTCCCATGTACAACATCATTCCAATGATGTCATTTGTAATGGCTATAAACGGACCTGTTGCAATGGCTGGATCGATTTTGAACTTTTCCAGCGTCATCGGTACCAATGTTCCGAAAATAGAAGCGAACATTACCACGGCAAACAGGCTGATGGATACGGAATAAGTGACCGTAGCCGTTGCGCCAAACCGGATAAAGTTGTAGGTGTATACTAATAAGGAGATAATAGTGGCATTAATTAAAGCTACTACTGATTCCTTGGTTATCTGCTTGAACGTGTTCTTCGCATCCAGCGAACTGTTTGCCAAACCCTGTACGATGATTGCCGAGGATTGTGTTCCGACATTTCCTCCTGTACCACCGATCAGCGGAATGTATAGTGCCATTTCGGGATGAGCGGCAAAGGTAGCGTCGAAATTTCCCAATATCATAGAGTTGCCGATTCCGCCGATCATTCCGATTAATAACCAAGGAAGGCGGGCAGTGGTTTGTTTCAATACATTGTCGTCCGTTTCTACGTCCTGCGAAAGACCGGATGCCAACTGATAGTCACGTTCCGACTGTTCACGAACTTCATCCATGACGTCGTCGACGGTGATTTGCCCTACAAGTCGGCCGATACTGTCGATAACGGGGATAGCCACCAAGTCATACTTTTCAATCGCCTGTACCACCTCATCGATGGGAGTATCTACGTGCACCGAAATCGGATCTTTCTGCATCACGTGTTTCACTTTGGATACAGAAGGGGAAGTAATCATCTTCTTGAGCGGGAAGATACCTCGCAGACGTTCGTCGTCATCGATGACATATACGTAATAGATTTCGTCCAGCTCTTCCGCCTGTTGCCGCATCTCTTTCAGACATTCGGGCATACTCCAGTTTTCGTTGACGAGTACCATTTCCGTACCCATCAAACCACCGGCGGTATTTTCGTCATATTTCAACAAGTCGACGATGTCTCCTGCCTGTTCGATATCCTCGATGTGCGAAAGAACCTCTTCTTGCTTGTCTTCATCGAGTTCACGCATCAGGTCTACGGCATCATCCGTATCCATGTAGTCAACGAAGCGTTTGGCGATTGTTTCCGAAGGAAGCATTTCGAGCAGCTCTTTACGAGCATCTTCGTCCATTTCGACAAGCACGTCGGCAGCAATTTCGTTATCGAGCAGGCGATAGACGAACTTAGCCTCTTTCGAATTCAGGTCATTGCACAATTCGGCGATGTCGGCCGGATGGAGGTCGATGAGAAGACCTTTTACCTTGTCGGCGTCTTTTTGCTCAATAAGGTGTTTAACGTTGTCAATGTATTCCTCGTTCATCGTTGTCAATTACAAATTACGAATTACAAAATCCAGTTCTCTGCTCACTGTTGCCCGCCAACTATTGGGCGTTGTCGGCCGTCTTTAGTGCTTCTTCCACTTTATTGGTCAGATCGATAAATTCTGCTACCGATAGTTGTTCCGGGCGTTTATTAAATAATATGTCCTCTGTGAGTGGACAATCTTTACCTAAAATAGGTTTGATAGAGTTGCGCAATGTTTTGCGTCGTTGGTTGAAAGTCGTTTTCACTACTTGTTTGAACAATTTTTCGTCACATCCCAACTCTTTTGTCTCGTTGCGTGTCATGCGGATAACAGCGCTTTTCACTTTGGGAGGCGGATTGAACACGTGTTCGCTGACAGTGAATAAATATTCCACTTTATACCATGCCTGTATCAATACGCTGAGGATACCATAAGTCTTGCTGCCCGGTCCGGCTGCAATACGTTCGGCTACCTCTTTTTGAATCATTCCCGTGCAACAGGGGACGATATCTTTGTTGTCCAGCATCTTGAAAAAGATTTGGCTGGAAATATTATACGGGTAATTACCAGTCAGCACGAAAGGTTTCCCGTCGAACAACCGGTGAAGATTCATTTTCAAAAAGTCATCCTCGATGATGTGGTCTTCCAATGAAGGATAAGCTTCACGAAGATAAGCAACCGACTCATAGTCAACTTCTACGACCTTTACCAACCGGTCTTTCTTTACCAGAAACTGGGTCAATACTCCCATACCCGGCCCCACCTCCAAAATAGGCAGTTCGGGGAAGGTGTCGACAGTATCGGCAATATCTTGCGCAACTTTCAGATCTTTCAGAAAGTGTTGTCCGAGAAACTTTTTAGGCTTTACTAATTTCATTTACCAACTAAATAATTACTTTTGCAGCCGACAAAGGTAATTCTTTTAAATGAAGAACGTACCACTATCTATTAAAAAATAAATGATGTGTCAGCGAAGCTAACGAAGAATTAAGGATGAAGGAACTATTAAAAAAGACGCTGAAACTGATATTACCGGTTGTTTTAGGCGGCTTTATCTTATTCTGGGTATATCGCGACTTTGATTTTACAAAAGCGGGCGATGTGTTATTACACGGTACAAATTGGTGGTGGATGCTCTTCTCATTATTGTTTGGAGTATTTGCGCAAGTCTTTCGTGGTTGGCGGTGGAGGCAGACATTGGAGCCGTTGGACGCTTTCCCGAAAAAGAGCGATTGCGTGAATGCTATCTTCATTTCTTATGCTGCCAGTCTAGTGGTTCCCCGGATCGGGGAGGTGAGTCGTTGCGGAGTGTTGGCGAAGTATGATAATGTCTCGTTTGCCAAGTCGTTGGGAACAGTCGTTACGGAGCGGTTGGTTGATACGTTGACTATCCTTCTCATCACAGGCATCACTGTATTGCTCCAATTACCGATATTCGTCACTTTTCTTCAGCAGACCGGGACGAAAATCCCTTCGTTAGTCCACCTTCTGACTTCAGTATGGTTTTATATCATTCTGTTTTGTTTTATTGGCGTGGTGATACTTCTTTATTATTTAAGAAAAACGTTGTTCTTCTATGAACGGGTGAAAGGATTTGTATTGAATATATGGGAAGGGATTATGTCTTTAAAAGGCGTACGCAACATTCCTCTCTTTATTTTTTATACATTGGCCATTTGGGCTTGTTACTTTTTCCATTTCTATTTTACATTCTACTGTTTTGCCTTTACGGCACATTTGGGTATCCTTGCAGCATTGGTCATGTTTGTTGGCGGTACGTTTGCTGTGATTGTGCCTACTCCTAACGGGGCGGGACCCTGGCATTTTGCTATAATTTCTATGATGATGCTTTATGGAGTAAATGTGACGGACGCCGGAATATTTGCCCTGATTGTACACGGTATTCAAACCTTTTTAGTTGTTTTATTGGGTGTATATGGCTTGGCTGCTCTACCGTTTGCCAATAGACATCGAGCATAATTTTTCAGCTAAAAGAGTGTATTCTTAAATGTTCTTGCTAACCTCCTTTGTCATCTGAAAACTTTTCCATAACTTGGCACTGTTTAATTATCAGATTTAAAATAGTTTTAAAATATTTATTATGAGTACTATTCTTTCTTTAGCTCCACAAAATGTGTGGAAGCATTTTTATTCGTTGACACAGATTCCCCGTCCGTCAGGACACATGGAAAAGATTACAGCATTTCTTTTAGGTTTCGGAAAAGAGCTGGGGTTGGAGTCTTTTGTAGACGAAGCTGGTAATGTGATTATCCGTAAACCCGCCACTCCGGGTATGGAAAACCGGAAAGGTGTGATTCTTCAGGCGCACATGGATATGGTTCCGCAGAAGAACAACGATACTGTACACGATTTTGAAAAAGATCCGATTGAAACTTATATAGACGGTGACTGGGTAAAAGCAAAAGGCACTACTTTGGGCGCAGATAACGGACTGGGTGTAGCAGCTATTATGGCAGTGTTGGAATCGAAAGAGTTGAAACACGGTCCTTTGGAAGCTCTTATCACGAAAGATGAAGAAACCGGTATGTACGGTGCATTCGGCTTGAAACCGGGTACAGTGAACGGAGAGATTCTTTTGAATTTGGATTCTGAAGATGAAGGTGAGTTGTATATCGGTTGTGCCGGCGGTATGGATGTAACTGCAACTTTGGAATATAAAGAAGTAGCTCCTGAAGAAGGAGATGTGGCAGTGAAAGTTACATTGAAAGGATTGCGTGGCGGACATTCGGGGTTGGAAATCAATGAAGGACGTGCCAATGCTAATAAGTTGCTGGTTCGTTTTATCCGTGAAGCTGTTGCCAGTTATGAAGCCCGTCTGGCTAGCTGGGAAGGTGGTAATATGCGTAATGCCATTCCACGTGAGGCACATGCGGTAATTACGATTCCAGCTGAAAATGAAGAAGAACTGATGGGCTTGGTAAAATACTGCGAGGAGTTGTTCAATGAAGAATATTCGGCAATTGAAACACCGATCAGCTTTACGGCTGAACGTGTGGAACTTCCTGTAGGTGAAGTGCCTGAAGAGATTCAGGACAATCTGATTGATGCAATCTTTGCTTGTCAGAACGGCGTGACCCGTATGATTCCTACTGTTCCGGATACGGTAGAGACTTCTTCCAATCTTGCTATTATTACGATTGGTGGAGGAAAAGCTGCCATTAAGATTCTGGCTCGCAGCTCGAGCGATAGCATGAAGGAATATCTGACTACCAGCTTGGAGTCTTGTTTCTCTATGGCAGGTATGAAGGTGGAAATGACTGGGGGATATTCCGGTTGGCAGCCTGATGTTAATTCTCCGATTTTGCATGCGATGAAGGCATCTTATAAACAGCAGTTTGGGGTTGAACCTGCGGTGAAAGTAATTCATGCAGGTTTGGAATGTGGTATTATCGGTGCTATTATTCCGGGATTGGATATGATTTCTTTTGGCCCGACTTTGCGTTCGCCGCACTCACCAGACGAAAGAGCATTGATTCCTACTGTGCAGAAGTTCTATGACTTCCTGGTGGCTACTTTGGAACAAACTCCACTGAAATAAGCGTATTCTCTTTACGTAAATATTCTCCTATTTATATATAAATAGGTATTTATATTAAAGGCACGGATGAAATGTCATCCGTGCCTTTTTGCCATATTTGTTGCAGCATATATTGTTATTTTTTGTCTTATAACAAATAAATTAATTGATGCAAGTCAATAAATATGCTATAAAACACAGAAATCTTCTTTTTTAGGTGTAATGTATAAACAAAGGCAGTATTTTTGTGTTATAAAACATGTAATTAGGAGGATAACAAAATGAAAAGTTTAAAAAGATTGTTTAGAAAGATCGGCGAAGCCGATGTGCATGTTTGGGGATATTCAACAATTAATGCTAAACCAAACAAGTAAGTTTTATTTTTAGTTTTCAGGAATTAGTAATTTAAAAGTTTAAAGATTATGGCAAAGAAAATGGGTTCTTTAGTTAGAAAAATCCTTAGTGAAATCGGTCGTAATGAAATGCTTTCATGGGGGTACAGAATTGAGAAATGAGTACAAGTACATTAACTAGGTTTAGAGTGGGGATACGTTATTAAAGACGATATCCCCACTTTTCTATATATATAGAACTATATGGTGTGGGGCTGGGTATAAAGTGTATGGATTGGACTTAAATACTACATAGTGAAAAAAAAGATCTATCATACTTATACTGTGTTTATTTTAGTGTCGTATTAGATGGAAATATCCATTTAAGGGCATGAAGATGGATGTTTTATGGGATAATAACCTGTATTTGACAGCTTAATAATCTATTGGGAGCGGTAGTCTTTTTATAGTGCACATGTGCAGGCTGTACAGCCCACACCTGTAAACCATGTAGCCTACACATGCGGGCTATACAGCACACGTATGTGGGCTATAAATTTATCGCTGTTAAAATTGGATTATTGAGCCATGATAATCGGATTTATGCGGATTCATTGTAACAAAAACAAGTCATCTTATATTTATAGGACCTTTGTTTGGTTATTTATGTCAATGATAGATAACTTGTTTTTGCTGGTAAAAGTATGATAGATACACTTTTATAAAGTTATCTATCATGATTATTATATTGATAATGAGAAGACTATTAAAATGAATGATAGTATGATAGATGTTTTTTTCATTATGTAGAATTTAATTCAAAACCCAGACAAAATGAACTGTCCAACTAAATAACAAATCGAGTGATCGCTTTTTATCTTATTCTAGAGCGTATTTGTTAATGGGCTACTGTCTATAGGATACGGTACAGAGCTGATAGCTTGATAAAAGTTTTTTTTAAGCTAAAAAGTACAAATCTTTAAACTTTATTTCTTTACTTTGTTATTTATAGAGTGAGACGTATAGCGAACTTAAACTAGAAAGATTATGAAAGTAAAGCAGATTTGTATGATGGTGCTACTATGGTTGGGAGTGATTCCGGCGGCGCAGGCACAGACTTTCGACAAATTATGGAAAGAAGTGGAGCAAGCGGAGAAAAAGAGCTTGCCGAAGACAGTGATAAAACTGACTGATGAGATTTATCAGAAAGGGGAAAAAGAGAAAAACTCTCCGCAGATGCTCAAAGCATATACGTGGCGGATGAAATACCGGGAAATGTTGAATTCAGATAGTCTTTATGCCGGTCTGAACGGGCTGGAGCAGTGGGTGAAACAGGCCGACCAACCAAAGGATCGTGCTATTTTGCACTCTCTGATAGCCGAAATTTATGCAAATTATGCTGCCGACAATCAATGGCAACTTCGCCAACGGACAGAAATCGTAGGCCAAACGCCTTCCACGGATATACGCGAGTGGACTGCCAATATGTTTGTAGAGAAAGTGCGGACAAATGTAAAAGAAGCCTTGGCTGACTCTGTGTTACTGCTTAAAACTTCTTCAAGCGACTATATCCCTTTCGTAGAACTGGGGAAAACGAGTGAATATTATCACCATGATCTCTATCATTTATTAGCTTCCCGTGGCATTGACGCTCTATTACAAGTGGAAAGACTAAGTAGTGGGCATGCTGAAACGAACGCTGTAAATCCCGTGAAACAGGATATAATAGCTATTTATGGAAATATGCTTTCTGCTTATAAAGCAGCCGGATTGAAAGAGGGTTATGTATTGACTGCACTTAACTATTTGGAATGGCGACGGGGAGCGGAACGATATATCCGACCTCTCCAAGCAAAGGGAGAGTCTTCGGTATTGACGGATGACAATTACCTGAAAGCATTGAATACATTGAAAAGTGAATATGCTTCGGAACCGATATGTGCTGAAGTGTACTTGGTGCAAGCTCGTTATGCTATTGAAAGGCAACAGCAGGTTGATGCATTGCAGCTTTGCGATGAGGCGATTCGTCTTTATCCGGGGTATGACAGAATCAATGCTTTGAAAAATCTTCGGGAAGAGATATTGGCTCCTTATTTGAATGTTTATGCGGCAGATCAGGCTTTCCCGAATGAAGAGATAGAACTAAGAGCCTCACATAAAAATCTGGATGGTTTCACCGTCCGGATTTATCAGGCGAAGAAACTGATAAAAGAACAACATTACTCTGTAATTCGCCCGGAAGATTACCGGACACGGGACACGGTGTATACATTCAAAGTTCCCGAACTTGGAGCTTACGTAATGCGTATCATACCGGATATTCGTGCGAAGAGAGACAGTGAAAGCAAGTTTGATGTAACACGTTTCAAAGTGTTGACTTGTCGTTTGCCGGAAAAACAATATCAAGTGGTGACGCTGGACGGACAGACAGGACATCCTATTTCGAATGCGAAAGTTACGATGTATAGTAACGATGAAAAAGTATTGCAGGAGTTTACGACAGATAAAGATGGTAAGGTTGTCTTTCCCTGGAAATCTGAATACCGCTATCTGAAAGCTTCCAAGGGTACGGATACGGCGATGCCGAAGCAAGGTGTCTATGCAGGAAGTTACGGATACTACGGTGACGAAGATAAGGTGGCTGAAAATATGACTTTATTGACTGACCGTTCTTTGTATCGTCCCGGACAGACGGTGTATGTAAAGGGAATTGCATATTCTCAAAAATCAGACACGGCGAATGTGCTCCCGAACAAGGAATATACGGTGACTTTATTGGATGCGAATAATCAGGAAGTAGGGCAGAAGTCGGTACGCACCAACGAGTTCGGCTCGTTTGCCACTGATTTTGCGTTGCCTTCGGCTTGCCTGAACGGAATGTTCTCTTTGAAGGCAGGAAGAGGCCGTACAAGTATACGTGTGGAAGATTATAAGCGTCCGACATTTGACATCACTTTTGAAAAGCAACAGGGAAGTTACAAGTTGGGAGATGAAGTGCAGGTGAAAGGTAAGATAGAATCTTATAGCGGTGTATTGCTTCAGGATCTTCCGGTGAAATATAAGGTGACACGTTCTACATACAGCCTTTGGCGGTTTGCGGAATCGGTACAGATTGCTTCCGGTGAAGTGACGGCCAATGAGAACGGAGAATTTATGATACCGGTTCGCTTGCAGGAAAGTGACTCTTATAAGAATGATGATAAAGTGTATTACCGCTATTCCGTTGAAGCTACTGTTACCAATGTGGCGGGCGAAACACAATCTTCTACGGATGTGATTTCGGCTGGCAACCGTTCGTTGGTTTTGCAGGTGGAATTGCATGATAAGACTTGTAAGGATAAGCCATTCGACACGATGTTTAACGTGCGGAACCTGAATGGACAACCTGTGGAGGTGAAAGGAAATTATTACTTATATCCTGCCAAAGACAAGGATTTCAAACAACTGGAAGAGAAACCGGTTGCAACGGGAACTTTTACTTCTAACGAAAATATGACGCTCGACTGGAAGAATCTTCCGTCGGGACCTTATGTATTGAAAGCATCGGTGAAAGATAATCAGGGCAAGGAAGTGACTGTTGATACTAACACAATTCTTTTCTCTATTGAGGATAAGCGTCCGCCTGTAGAAACGATGGTATGGTTCTATGGAGAAAATATGGAATTTGATGCTGCCCATCCGGCTGTATTCTGTTTTGGTACGTCGAAAAAGGATGCTTATGTGATGATGAATGTATTCTCTGGTGATAAATTACTGGAAAGTAAGACGTTGAACCTATCTGATACGATTGTTCGCTTCGAATATCCATATCAGGAGAGTTATGGTGACGGGGTGTTTGTGAATTTCTGTATGGTGAGAGATGGGCAGGTTTATCAGGAACACGCACGACTGATCAGACGCGTGCCGGATAAGACATTGGCAATGAAGTGGGAAGTGTTCCGCGATAAGTTGCGTCCCGGACAGAAGGAAGAATGGAAACTGACGATTAAAACGCCACAGGGACAAGCCGCCAATGCGGAAATGCTGGCAACGATGTATGATGCTTCACTGGATAAGATATGGAACCGTCAGCCGAATTTCCAAATCTTCTATAGTCAGATTGTCCCGTATTCTAATTGGATGAGCGGATATTCCGGCAATAATTCATTTAATTACTGGTGGAATACGAAGAGTCTCAAAGTGCCGGGATTGGAATATGATCATTTTGTGATGCAGCCGAGGTATGGTGTCGGAATTGCTTTAGAAGGAAAACTGGCTGGAGTGATGGTGAGAGGATATGGATCGACAAGAAAGGCGACACTGACAGGCAGTGTTGCAACTTTGGGCAGTGCGCCGAAGATGAAATCGGCTATGGCTGCTGATGCCGTGAATAATGTAGAGTTTCAATCGGAATTAGTATTGACGGAAGGAAAAGCGGATGAATTGTCTGACGACGAAATGCTCCCCGAAGCTTCTGCTGACTTGCGTACGAATCTTGCAGAAACGGCCTTCTTCTACCCGCAACTTCGTACCAATGAACAGGGAGAAATCTCGTTCTCCTTCACAATGCCCGAAAGTCTGACACGTTGGAATTTCCGTGGATATTCTCATACGAAGGGGATGCTGATGGGAACACTGGACGGTGAAGCTACCACGAACAAAGAATTTATGCTGACTCCTAATCTTCCCCGTTTTGTACGTGTGGGAGATAAGACTTCTCTTGCAGCTTCTATCTCTAATATGACTGGTAAGCCACAAGCCGGAACGGTAAGTCTGATTCTTTTTGATCCGATGACGGAGAAAGTGATCAGTACACAAAAACAGAAATTCAGTCTTGCTGCCGGAAAGACGGTTGGCGTGAACTTTCAGTTTACCGTCGGTGATAAATACGAAATATTGGGATGCCGGATGATAGCCGACAGTGGTACTTTCAGCGATGGAGAACAACAGTTGCTTCCGGTGCTTAGTAATAAAGAGCATTTGGTAGAGACACTTCCAATGCCTGTACGTGGAGAAGAAACCCGTACTTTCTCGCTCGACCGCCTGTTCAACCAACAAAGTAAAACGGCAACTGACCGTAAACTGACTGTCGAGTTTACAGGAAATCCGGCTTGGTATGCTATTCAGGCATTGCCTTCCTTGAGTCTTCCTACAAGTAATAATGCAATCTCTTGGGCCACTGCATACTATGCAAATACCTTGGCTTCGTTCATTATGAACAGTCAGCCGAAGATTAAAGCGGTATTTGAAAGTTGGAAATTGCAAGGAGGTACGAAGGAAACCTTCTTGAGCAATCTGCAAAAGAATCAGGAAGTGAAGAATATTATTCTGTCCGAATCTCCTTGGGTGCTCGAAGCACAGACGGAAGAGCAACAGAAAGAACGTATCGCCACTTTGTTTGACTTGAATAATATCCGTAGCAATAATATTGCGGCCTTGACCCGGTTGCAGGAGTTGCAGAACTCAAACGGTGCATGGTCTTGGTATAAAGGAATGAACGGCAGCCGATTTGTTACTACCTATATCACCGAACTGAATGCCCGTCTGGCAATGTTGACAGGTGAGAAATTAACAGGTACTGCTCTCTCCTTGCAGCAGAATGCTTTCACTTACCTTCACCAATCGGCTTTAGACGAATATAAGGAAATCTTGAAAGCACAGAAAGAAGGAGCGAAGTTTACCGGTGTTTCGGGCAGTATTCTGCAATATTTGTATCTCATCGCTATTTCCGGAGAGCAGGTGCCCGCGACCAATAAAGCTGCTTATACCTATTACCTTTCTAAGGTAGGAGAGTTACTTTCTTCTTCTTCGATGGATACGAAAGCGATTGCCGCTATTGTACTTGATAAAGCCGGACGCAAGAAAGAAGCACTGGAATTTGTCGCTTCTCTGAAAGAATTCTTGACCAAGACGGATGAACAGGGAATGTTTTTTGCTTTCAACGAGAATCCGTATACATGGGGCGGAATGCAGATGCAGGCTCACGTAGATGTGATGGAAGCATTGGAGGCGATAGGTGGTAATAACGATACCGTGGAAGAAATGAAACTTTGGTTGTTGAAGCAAAAGCAAACACAACAATGGAATTCTCCGGTAGCTACTGCCGACGCAGTATTTGCGTTGCTGATGAAAGGTGTTAACTTGCTTGACAATCAGGGGGATGTACGGATTGTGATTGCTAATGAAGTGCTGGAAACGGTTGCTCCAAGTAAAACGACTGTTCCCGGACTGGGATATATCAAGCGTACTTTCACACAGAAGAATGTGGTGGATGCCCGTAAGATTGAAGTGGAAAAGAGAAATTCGGGTATCGCCTGGGGAGCTGTGTATGCAGAATTTGAATCCCCCATCAGTGGTGTGAAACAGCAGGGTGGTGAGTTGAATGTAGAGAAACAATTGTATGTGGAACGTATGGTAAATAACGTCCCTCAATTGCAGCCTATAACAGCGAAGACTGTTCTTCAGGTAGGTGACAAAGTTGTTTCCCGTTTGAGTATCCGTGCAGACCGTCCGATGGACTTTGTACAGTTGAAAGATCAGCGGGGAGCTTGCTTCGAACCGATCGGCAGCATTTCCGGTTATCGTTGGAATAGCGGACTTGGCTATTACGTAGACATCAAAGATGCGTCGACCAATTTCTTCTTCGATCATTTAGGAAAAGGAGTATATGTATTGGAATATAGTTACCGTGTCAGCCGTGCAGGAACTTACGAAACTGGCTTGGCAACTATGCAATGCGCTTATGCACCGGAGTATGCTTCACATTCAGCTTCGATGACGGTAGACGTTAAAGAGTAACGCAAGACATTTGTAAGAGAAATATTCAGGCACGGATTATGCCGATTTCACGGTGCATCAGATAAACTGAAACCGTAAAATAGGTGTAATTCGTGCCTGAATCTATTTGATACCTCTTGATGGAGAGAATAATCCTCTTTCGTCAATCTGTGTTAATCTGTGTAATCTGTGATGAAAAACTCATCTAAAACCCCTACATTTGTGCACCAAAATAAAAAATATCGCATGAAACGTAGTTTGCTATCTATATTATCTTTGCTTACTGTCGCTTTGGCAGCCGTTGCCCAACCTCGTATCTCTTCAAATAAAGAGACACATAACTTCGGACAAATTGAGTGGAAACGTCCGGTGACAGTGGAATATACCATCACCAACACAGGAAACCAGCCATTGGTACTGACCAATGTCACTACCTCTTGTGCCTGTGCCGTGGCCGACTGGACCAAAGAACCGATTGCCCCGGGAGGAAAAGGAGTCGTGAAAGCTTCTTTTGACGCAAAGGCATTAGGACATTTTGAAAAGTCGGTAGGAATATATAGCAATGCCAGTCCGAGTCTGGTGTATCTGAAGTTTACCGGTGAGGTAGTGGAGGAAATTAAAGATTATACAAAGATACTTCCTTATACAATCGGAAATATTCGTTTAGATCGTGACGAGTTTGCTTTCCCCGATGTTTATCGCGGACAGCAGCCTTCATTGACTTTCAATATCGCCAATCTTTCCGATCGTCCTTACGAACCGGTGTTGATGCATCTGCCTCCCTATCTGAAAATGGAAGCGGAGCCCAAGGTCTTGTTGAAAGGCAAGAAGGGAACTATCAAACTGACTCTGGATGCGAGCCAGCTAAAAGATTATGGATTGACGCAGACTTCTGTCTACCTTTCCCGTTTTTCGGGTGATAAGGTGAGCGAAGATAATGAAATACCGGTTTCGGCTATTCTTCTTCCCGACTTCTCACGTATGACGGAAAAAGATTCTTTGAATGCCCCTGCCATACATATTTCAGAAACGAATATAGATCTTAGTATACCGTTGATAAAGAAGAGCAAGGTAAGCCATGATATATTGATTGCTAATTCTGGAAAGACTCCGTTAGTCATCAGTAAGTTGCAGGTATTCAATTCGTCGGTAGGGGTGAGCCTGAAGAAGACGGTCCTTCCTCCGGATGGAATGACGAAGCTCAAAGTAACTATTCGTAAGCGTGACGTAGGTAATAAGAAGCATCATTTACGTATCCTGATGATAACGAATGATCCGTTACGCCCGAAAGTCGAAATCAATATCAAACGCTAATCCTGTGATTATGGAACATCCTGAAAATAGTGAAGAATATAAGGGGCTTGTTGTCAATAAAGGTATTGAACAACCCTCATCTGTGAATCCCTACTTAAAGCGGAAACCTAAGAAACGCCAACTTTCAGTAGCAGAGTTTGTAGAAGGTATCGTAAAAGGTGATGTCACTATATTGAGTCAGGCTGTGACATTGGTGGAAAGTGTAAAGCCTGAACATCAGGCTGTCTCACAGGAAATCATTGAGAAGTGTCTGCCATTTTCCGGTAATTCGATCCGGGTTGGTATCAGCGGCGTTCCCGGTGCAGGAAAGAGCACATCCATAGATGTATTCGGTCTGCACGTGCTCGAAAAGGGGGGCAAACTGGCGGTATTGGCCATCGACCCTAGCAGTGAGCGTAGTAAAGGCAGTATATTGGGGGATAAAACCCGTATGGAGCAGCTTTCCGTACATCCAAAATCATTCATCCGCCCTAGCCCGTCAGCTGGTTCTTTGGGAGGAGTGGCACGCAAAACACGTGAAACAATTATTCTTTGTGAAGCTGCCGGATTCGATAAGATTTTTGTGGAAACAGTAGGAGTAGGACAGAGCGAAACGGCTGTTCACTCGATGGTTGATTTCTTCCTGTTGATTCAGCTATCCGGTACGGGTGATGAACTGCAGGGGATTAAGCGTGGTATTATGGAGATGGCGGATGGTATTGTTATCAATAAGGCCGATGGAGATAATCTGGAACGTGCCAAGTTGGCTGCCACTCAATTCCGTAATGCATTGCATCTGTTTCCTGCGCCTGAATCCGGATGGATTCCCAAAGTGTTGACTTACTCCGGTTTTTATAACCTCGGGGTCAAGGAGGTATGGGATATGATTTATGAATATATTGACTTTGTCAAGGGTAACGGTTATTTTGAATATCGCCGTAACGAACAAAGTAAATATTGGATGTATGAAAGCATCAATGAACAACTTCGTGATAGTTTCTATCATAATCCAAAGATTGAAGCGATGCTTTTAGAAAAAGAACAGCAGGTATTGAAAGGCAACCTGACTTCATTTATAGCTGCAAGAAGTTTGCTCGATACTTATTTTGAAGATTTGAAATAAGACTTTAAATGATAATAAAATTTTGATTCTTAAAGAATACATTTAGTATAAGCGGGTAGAAAATGTTCAGTCTTTCTACCCGCTTATACTATTAATGAGGCTTTTCTGCTTTTTCAAGATCAGCTCTCGATTTACTTTGAGTCACAATATATACTCCCAGGAATACGAGTGCGACAGCAATTCCTTTTTCCCAGCCAAAGCTTCCGATACCCATCGCAATTGCCGCAATCGTAGCCACGATCGGTTGCATATAATTGTACATACTGACTACCGTAGGACGAAGCAGTCTCTGCGCAGTCATAATGCAGAGATACGCAAGGAAACTACCTCCTAATACGACATACAAAACCTGTATGATAGCAATTGTGGAAACAGAAGTCCATTGAATTGTAGAGATATCATAATAGGAGAACGGAATATAGCACATTGAAGCATATATGAACATCCATTTATTAATCGTTACTGCCGAATATCGTTGAGACAATCTCTTGAATACAGTCAGGTATATGGAAAAGCTGATTTGCGCAACGAGACAAAGCAAGTCGCCAATCAGGCTTCCGTTTCCGTTGCTTCCTGCCTGGCTACTCACAATGAGGATGAGCGCTCCCATAGCACCTACAAAAATTCCCAGTACTTTCTTATTGGTAATAGGTTCTTTCAAGTAAATGGCTGCTACAACCATTGTTACAATCGGTAGAGTGGTAGTTACGATAGAAGCGTCAATAGGAGAAGTCATAGAAAGCCCGAAAATAAACACTCCTTGATTGAACACTAGCGCAAACAGTGAAGCAAAGAAGATTTTCAGCATATCCTGATGATCCACATGTTCCTGTTTGCAAAACATGGAAAGTATCCAGAAAGCTGCTGCTGCCCCCACCATACGGAACGTGGTAACTGAAATTGCGGAAAACTCTTGAAGAGCTGACTTACCTATGGGAGACATCAATCCCCACATGATGTTTGCTGTAAGTGCAAAAAGATGACCATTCAGGTTCTTACTTTTGTTCATGTTGATATTAATTAATCTATTATCTTCTTATGTGAATAACAGTCAAACGAAGAAAACGGTTGCAAAGGTAGTCTTTTATTTTTATATTTTTCCAATCTGCAGGTAATGTGGATAAAATCTGAATCCACATTACCTGCGTCATTCTTTTTATTTGTTACCTTTATTGAAAACTGTTATGAACGTGATTCATTTATCGTATGATTTGTTTATATTTGCCTTGATTAAACTTGAATATTATGGAACAACAAGCTAATTATATCCGTCGTATCGAGATACACGGACTATGGGAACGCTTTAACATAGGATGGGACTTGCGTCCCGATGTGAACATCCTCTCCGGCATCAATGGAGTGGGGAAGACTACTATTCTGAACCGTTCGGTGGGATACCTCGAAGAACTTTCCGGTGAAATGAAAAGTGATGAGAAGAACGGAGTGCGTCTCTTTTTCGACAATCCTCAGGCAACCTATATTCCTTATGATGTAATCCGGAGCTACGACCGTCCTCTGATTATGGGTGACTTCACAGCCCGCATGGCAGACAAGAATGTAAAGTCTGAACTGGACTGGCAACTCTATTTGTTGCAACGCCGTTACCTCGATTATCAGGTCAACATTGGTAATAAGATGATTGAAATGCTTTCCAGCATTGATGAAGAAGAGCGTCGTAAGGCAGCTACATTGTCTGTAGCCAAACGTCGTTTTCAGGATATGATTGACGAACTGTTCAGCTATACACGTAAAAAGATAGACAGGAAACGGAACGATATCGCTTTCTATCAGGATGGTGAACTATTATTTCCTTATAAACTGTCGTCCGGTGAAAAGCAAATGCTGGTTATTCTGTTGACCGTACTCGTGCAGGACAACAGCCATTGTGTATTGTTTATGGATGAGCCGGAAGCCTCGCTTCATATAGAATGGCAGCAGAAACTGATTGCTATGATACGTGAACTGAATCCGAATGTGCAGATCATCCTGACTACCCATTCGCCTGCCGTCATTATGGAAGGCTGGCTGGATGCCGTGACAGAAGTAAGCGATATATCTACCACCGTAGGGTACAAGCTCGACAAGGATTCTTCCAACTGTAATTTGTAAATCGTAATCTGTAATAAAAACAAATGGCAACTTCACTACGAGATAATCTGACTTCTTCTTATTTCAATGCTGCCCATAAGCTTTATCCGAAGAAAGCCCGCCGCCGTATCATCGCTTACGTAGAAAGCTATGACGACATCGCTTTCTGGCGCACATTGCTTGAAGAGTTTGAAGACGACGAACACTATTTCCAGGTGATGCTTCCTTCGGCCACTTCTCTGGCAAAAGGAAAAAAGATGGTACTCATGAACACGCTGAATACTGCTGAATTGGGGAGAAGTCTGATTGCCTGTGTTGACAGTGACTATGATTTCCTGTTGCAGGGAGCTACCAATACCTCCCGTAAAATCAACCGGAACAGGTATATTTTTCAGACTTATACCTATGCCATTGAGAACTATCATTGTTTTGCCGAAAGCCTTCACGAAGTATGTGTGCAGGCTACGCTGAATGACCGTTCCATTTTAGATTTCAACTTCTACCTGAAGAAGTACTCCGAAATTGTATATCCGCTTTTTCTCTGGAACGTATGGTTTTATCGCCAACGGGATACTTACACCTTCCCCATGTACGATTTCCATACCTATACTTCTTTGCGCGAGATTAATCTCCGACATCCGGAAAAGAGTTTGGGATCCCTTCAACAACGGGTTAATCAGAAGTTGGCAGAGTTGGAAAAGAAATTCCCCCATAACATCAATCAGGTGAATGGATTGCGGACTGAATTTAAGGAGCTGGGCTTGGTGCCGGAAACTACTTACTTGTATATGCAGGGACACCATGTGATGGATAATGTGGTAATGAAATTACTGATTCCGGTCTGCACCGTGCTGCGCCGTGAGCGGGAACAGGAAATCAAGCGACTGGCCGAACACAATGAGCAATTCAGAAACGAACTGACTTGTTATCAGAATAGTCAGGTGAACGTAGAAATCATGCTCAAGAAGAATGTAGCCTACAAACGACTCTTCCATTATGATTGGCTACGGCAGGATATCAGTGAATATTTGGAAGAAGGAAAGAATAAAGAAGAAAAGAAACAGAGATCATAAATAAAGGAAAAACTAAAAAAGAGAGAGACGATTGCTTATGAAAGAAGTAAAAGAAGTGGTTGATACAGTGAGTGTTGCATTGGCAAACGGGCAACCGGAAGAGGCAGGTAATGTAGTGATGCAAGAAGTGAATCATGCTTTGCTCTCGATGGGAGTGGATGAAGCTATGGCTGATAAGATTGATAACTTTATCATCTTATTGTTTATTATTGGAATAGCATTACTGGCCAATCTGATTTGCCGCAAGATTATTCTGCGTACCGTAGCCAAATTGGTGAGACAGACAAAAGCTACTTGGGATGATATTGTATTTAATGATAAAGTAATGGTGAACATCAGCAGGATGGTGGCACCTATATTGATTTATATATCTATTCCTATTGCCTTCCCCGAACATGCAGACTCTGCTTTGCTTGATTTTCTTCGAAGACTTTGTATGATTTATATCCTTGCAGTCTTTCTTCGCTTCGTCAGTGCTTTGTTTACGGCTGTGTATCTGGTATATAGCGCGCGCGAGCAATATAAAGACAAACCATTGAAGGGACTTTTACAGACAGCGCAAGTCATTCTTTTCTTTATTGGGGCTATCGTCATTATCAGTATTCTGATAAAGCAAAGTCCGGTGGTGTTGCTGACCGGATTGGGAGCTTCCGCTGCGGTTCTGATGTTGGTTTTCAAGGACAGTATCATGGGATTTGTCTCCGGCATCCAACTTTCCGCCAATAATATGCTGAAGGTGGGCGATTGGATCACGATGCCGAAATATGGTGCGGACGGTACAGTGATAGAAGTAACATTGAATACCGTTAAAGTACGTAACTTCGATAATACCATCACCACCATTCCTCCTTATCTATTGATTAGTGATTCTTTCCAAAACTGGCAGGGAATGCAGGAATCCGGCGGACGTCGTGTGAAACGCTCTATCAATATAGATATGACTAGTGTGCATTTCTGTACGCCGGAAATGTTGGCAAAATACCGGAAGATACAACTGTTGAAAGACTATGTAGATGAAACGGAAAAGGTAGTGGAAGAGTATAATAAGGAACATCATATCGACAACTCCGTGTTAGTGAATGGACGCCGGCAAACAAACCTGGGAATTTTCCGGGCCTATCTGACTAATTATCTGAAGAATCTGCCTACCGTCAATCAAGACCTGACCTGCATGGTACGTCAGCTTCAGCCCACCGAAACAGGTATCCCGTTGGAACTTTACTTCTTTTCTGCCAATAAAGTGTGGGTTGCCTACGAAGGTATACAGGCAGATGTTTTCGATCATGTGCTTGCCATTATTCCCGAATTTGACTTGCGTGTCTTCCAAAACCCGTCGGGGGCAGACCTGCATCGGATAGGGGTAAAGATAGAAAACTAATCAAACGATAAAACGCTTATAAATTGCTATTACTATGACTACACCGTTATCCAACCAGATTATCCGTGAAATCACTCCTTTATCAGATAAGGATTGCTTTTACATTGCGGAGCGTTATAAAACGGAATTCACTTATCCTATACACAATCACTCCGAGTTTGAATTGAATTTTACCGAAAAAGCTGCCGGAGTGAGGCGGATTGTGGGAGATTCTTCCGAAGTGATAGGTGATTATGATTTGGTGTTGATAACAGGAAAAGACTTGGAGCACGTTTGGGAACAGAACGACTGCCATTCGAAAGAGATACGGGAGATTACGATTCAGTTTTCTTCCGACCTTTTCTTCAAGAGTTTTATCAATAAGAATCAGTTTGACTCTATCCGCCGAATGCTGGATAAAGCACAAAAAGGGCTTTGTTTCCCGATGTCTGCCATACTCAAAATATATCCGTTACTGGATACGCTTGCTTCCGAGAAACAAGGATTTTATGCGGTCATTAAGTTTATGACGATACTGTATGAACTTTCTCTCTTTGAAGAAGAAGCACGTACCTTGTCCAGCTCGTCTTTTGCCAAGATAGATATCCATTCGGACAGCCGGCGTGTGCAGAAAGTGCAGGAGTATATCAATACACATTATCAAGAAGAAATACGTCTGGGGCAGTTGGCCGATATGGTGGGGATGACGGATGTGTCATTCAGCCGCTTCTTCAAACTGCGTACCGGAAAGAACCTTTCTGATTATATCATTGATATTCGGCTGGGCTTTGCTTCCCGGTTACTGGTAGATTCTACGATGTCCATCGCCGAGATTTGTTATGAGTGCGGCTTTAATAACCTTTCCAATTTCAACCGGATCTTTAAGAAGAAAAAGAGTTGTTCACCTAAAGAATTCCGTGAAAACTACCGTAAAAAAAAGAAACTGATTTAGCGCATTCTTCCTGATGAACTAATTCATCGGATGCGGAGAATTAGGTTTCGTTATGCATGAAATTAATCGTAATGAGAGATAAATGTACGAAGTTGCGATTTTAAATCTGCCTGTAAAACGGGTTGTCCATATACTGTAACTGATTGATAATACGTTTGTAACATCTTGTCATCATCTTGCAATGACTCTTTCAATAGATTGTATTTTTTTCGTCTTACGGTTGTAATGCCCGCCCTCTATCTTTGCCAGCGTAATTAAAACGTAGAGCAAAGTTAGATGAAAAAACTATTTCTTATCCGATTTTCAGTGGCAGTCTTCTTTTGTCTGTTGTGTGTACTTCCCGCATTAGCTGCCAATATCAAGATTAAAGGAGCTGTAAAAGACAAACTATCCAAGGAACCTTTGATAGGAGCTACGATACGTTTGCTCGGAACTCAAGCGGGAGCAGTGACCGATATGGAGGGTAATTTCGAATTGAACAGCATGGGCGTTCTGGAAGGTATGTATGATATTGAGATTAAATATGTAGGCTACAAAACAGAAGTGCGCCGTAAAGTGCGTGTGGAGAATGGAAAACTGGTGATACTGAATTTGGAGCTGGAAACCGATGCGCAGGAACTTGCCGATGTGGTGGTTGTAGCTAAGAAGAATAGGGAAAATGAGAATATGCTGTTGCTCGAACAGCAAAAAGCAGTAATTGCCGTACAATCTGTTGGTGTCAGGGAGCTTTCCCGCAAGGGCGTTTCGGATGCAGAAGGTGCTGTGACGAAAGTTGCCGGAGTGTCTAAACAAGACGGAGTGAAAAATGTTTTTGTCCGTGGATTGGGAGACCGGTACAATGCAACTACTTTTAATGGATTTGCTCTTCCTTCCGAAGACCCGGAATATAAGAATATCTCTCTTGATTTTTTCGGTACAGACATTATTCAGTCTGTAGGTGTAAATAAAGCATTCAATGCGGGAGGCAGTAGCGATGTCGGAGGGGCAACTATTGATATCGTATCCAAAGAACTAATTGGCAGCGGTAACTTGGGATTCGGCATTTCCGGTGGTTTAAATACACAAACGGTAGCAGCCGATTTTCTGAAACAGGATGGAGTGAACTTCATGGGCTTTGCCAATCGCACCGAACCTGCCGATGAAAACTCATGGAACTTCCGAAATAAGTTAGATCCTTCCGCTCAACATTTTCAAATCAACCGGAGTTACAGTATTTCCGGAGGTAAACGATTCTATGTCGGAAAAGACAAAAATCCGCTTTCTTTCTTCCTGACCGCCGGACATACGACGGACTATCAGTATACGGATGAAATCATACGTAATACAACTACCAGTGGTACGGTCTACAAAGATATGAATGGTAAGAAGTATGCGGAGAATATCAGTCAACTGGCACTTGCCAATGTGGATTATGATATGCAGAACCGTCATCACATCAGTTATAATTTTATGATGATTCATGCCAATACTCAGTCGGTAGGTGATTACAATGGTAAGAACTCGATTTTTAGTGACGACTATGAAAACCTCGGATTCACCCGTCGTCAACAAACGAATGATAATATGCTGATCGTTAACCAACTGATGACTAACTGGGGATTGAGCAAATCATTAAGTCTCGATGCAGGTGCTTCCTATAATATGGTGAAAGGGTATGAACCGGATCGTCGTATCAATAACCTGACTAAAGCGGAAGATGGCTATACGTTGCTAAGGGGTAACTCACAACAGCGCTACTTCTCAACTTTAGATGAAGACGACTTGAATGTAAAAGCAGGTTTAGTCTATCGTCTGAAAGATAATATAGAAGAGATTTCGAATGTCCGTTTCGGATATACAGGCAGGTTCGTAGATGATAACTTCAAAGCTACGGAGTATAACCTGACTGTAGGACATGTTTCTACCATCCCTTCTTTGGATGACTTCTCGCTTGACGATTATTATAATCAGGAAAACTTTGCTTCCGACTGGTTCAAGATACAGAAGAATATAGATGAATATACCGTAAAAAAGAATATCCATTCTGCTTATGTCGAGGCTACCTACCAGTTTGCTCCCCGTTGGATTGTGAATCTGGGAATGAAATACGACAAGGTAGATATTGAAGTGGATTATAATGTGAATCGTGGAGGTTCTAAAGGGAACAATACCATTCAAAAAGATTATTTCCTGCCCAGCTTGAATCTCAAATACAATCTGAATGATAAAAACTCGCTTCGCTTGGGAGCTAGTAAAACATATACGCTTCCGCAGGCAAAGGAAATATCTCCTTATCGTTATGTCGGTGTGAACTTCAACAGTCAGGGTAACCCTAATCTGAAACCTTCGGATAATTATAACCTTGATCTGAAATGGGACTTTAATCCCACTCCGACCGAGTTGATTTCTCTCACGGCTTTCTATAAACTTACCAAGAATCCAATATCCCGCATAGAAGTGGCAAGCGCCGGAGGTTATCTTTCTTATGAGAATATAGCGGATAAGGCAACTGTAGCCGGAGTGGAAGTGGAAATACGTAAGAATCTGTTTGTCCGTCCGGTGAGTAATGCTGCGCACGGAATGAATAAACTCTCTTTGGGATTGAATGGCTCTTATATCTACACGAATGCAAAAATGCCTTTGGCAACGGTTACTACCGGTTCGCAACTGGAAGGAGCTGCACCGTGGATTGTCAATTTCGACCTCTCGCATAACTTCATGAAAGGAGAACGTAGTTTTGTCAATACATTGGTACTTAATTATGTGAGTGATAAGATATATACCATTGGTACACAGGGTTATCAGGATATGATGGAACAGGGAATCCTGACATTGGATTTTGTGTCTCAAGCCAAACTGAACAAGCATCTTTCACTTAACCTGAAAGCTCGTAACTTGTTGAATCCCTCTTATAAGTTAAGCCGCAAAGCGAACGAAAACGGAGAAAAGGTGATACTGAATGATTATAAGAAAGGAATAAATATAAGCCTGGGAGTGTCGTGTACATTCTAAGCCGGGTGATGAAATAAGATTATTAACTAATAATGAAAGCAAAATGAAAAGATTGTTTGTGAACTTTATGACGTTTGCCGTTATGGCAACAACACTTACATTGACTGCATGTAGCAGTGATAGTGACGGAGACGGTGATGGTAACGGAGATGGTGGAAACAACGGTGGGACCGGTAGCTCTATTGTTGTGGGTGAAAATATCCTGTCCGGCACGCTGACCGGAGAACAGACACTGGAAGCTAAGGAATATATTCTGAACGGAACGGTAGTAATTGAAAATGGAGGGCGTTTGAATATCCCTGCCGGAACAACGATTAAGGCTCGCGAAGGTTTCAGCAGTTATCTGCTGGTAGCACAAGGCGGTAAACTTTATGCTGACGGTACAGCTGATAAACCGATTGTTTTCACAGCCAATTCAACAACTCCTACATCCGGTTATTGGGGAGGAATTATTATCAATGGTAAAGCTCCGATTTCCGGTTCGAACGCTAATAAGAGTGATATAGGTCTGACGGAAATCGACAATAACTATAAATACGGTGGTAGTGTCGATAATGACAATTCCGGTTCACTGACTTATGTGAAAATCTGCTATGCCGGTGCCCGCTCTACTGCTGATATCGAACACAACGGATTGACACTGAATGGCGTTGGAAATGGTACCAGGATTGAGAATATCTACATTCTTGAGAGTGCGGATGATGCCATCGAATTCTTTGGCGGTACGGTGAATGTAACCAATCTGTTGGCTGTGAACCCGGATGATGATATGTTCGACTTCACTCAAGGATATTCCGGTAAATTGAAAAACTGCTATGGTGTTTGGGAAAGCGGTTATACCAGTACAGAAGCAGATCCACGCGGCATTGAAGCAGACGGTAACTTGGATGGCATTTATCCGGATCATTTACGCCAGTCGGACTTTACGGTTGAAAATATGACGATCGTAAATAATGCTGCAAATACAACGGATAATGTAGACCGTATGCAAGATGTGATTAAGATTCGTCGTGGAGCAAAGGCTACTATCACCAATGCCCTTGTCAAAGGTTCAGGTGGTACAATCGATTTGATTGATATGAGTGACAGTAAAGGTGCAGGAAATGCAGCTTCCAGCGTCAGTATCACCCACACGTTGAGTTTTAAGAATAAGCTGAACGGTATATTAAATACATTTACCGAGCCAACTACGAATACTGGTGCAGATGTATCCCTGTTCACTTGGAGCGGATATAATTTCTCTTCCTTATAAGCAAGATATAGAGTAGCAAAGTGTATCTTTTTCAATTAGGAGATATGGGAGAATTTGTAATAAACAGATTCTCCCATATTCTATTTATTTATTTACGTAATCTTCTTTTAGCTTTTTTATTTGCTCCTTTATGGTATGAGTGATTGCCTTTTTTGTATATTTGTCGACCTATTATCTTACAATGATACAAAATATGCAAACAGACAACGAACGATACAAAAAAATGGCTTCTCTTGCACAAATCGGGTGGTGGGAAGTAGATTTAACGGCAGGATATTATTTATGTTCCGATTATCTTTGTGACCTTTTGGGGTTGGATGGTAACACTATCTCTGTTTCGGATTTTTCGAATTTGATACGTGAAGATTACCGAAAACAGATTGCCAGGGAATTCCGGGCAAATACTTCTATTCATAAGGACTTTTACGAACAAACTTTCCCTATTCATTCAAAATATGGCGAGGTCTGGTTACATACCCGTCTGGCTTTTCGTGAGAAAGGTATAGGAGTTAATGGAGGTGATAAGTCTTTTGGAATAATCCAGCGTGTTGAGGCTCCTAAGGAAGAAGATCAAAGGGATGCATTGAGACGTGTGAATGACTTGCTTCGCCGTCAGAATTTTGTTTCACAGTCGTTGCTTCGTTTTCTCCGCGATGAAGAAGTTGATTCCTGTATAGCAGATATTTTAAAGGAAATTCTGAATCTTTATAATAGAAAAGGTCGTGTTTATATTTTTGAATATGATGAAAGTCATACTCATCATAGCTGCACTTATGAGGTTGTTTCCGAAGGAGTATCAGCAGAAAAAGAGACTCTGCAAGGCATACCTACCAGTCAATCGAGATGGTGGAGCGAACAGATATTAGCCGGCAAACCTATTGTCCTGGATACATTGGAACAGTTGCCTGAAGAAGCAGTCGATGAGTATCAGATACTTGCTGTCCAAGGGATTCGATCTTTGATGGTTACTCCTTTGATGGCAGGTGCCCATGTTTGGGGATATATGGGTATTGATTTAGTGAAAAATTACCATGACTGGACTAATGAAGATTTTCAATGGTTCTCCTCATTGGGAAATATCATAAGCATTTGTATTGAGTTGCGTAAGGCTAAAGACAAGGTAGTTCGTGAACAGACTTTCCTGAATAATCTGTTTCATTTTATGCCGATGGGATATATACGTATATCCATTATCCGTGACGGGAATAATGAACCTTGTGATTATCGGGTGACGGACGCGAATGAGGTTAGTTCAACCTTCTTTGGTCATCCTTTAGAATCCTACATTGGTGCTTTGGCATCTGAAAATCATCCTGACTATCTCCAAAAAGTTGATTTCCTGAAAGAAATTTTGGGAAGTAACTCTTATAGGGAGAAAGATGAGTATTTTTCTAGAACGGAACGATATACGCATTGGGTTATTTACTCTCCCGGAAAGGATGAAATAGTTGGTTTGTTCCTCGATTCTACGGGATCGGTGCAGGCTAACCGGGCATTGGACCGTAGCGAAAAGCTCTTTAAGAATATCTTTGCTAATATCCCGGCAGGGGTAGAAATCTACGATAAGGACGGCTATTTGATGGATCTGAATAATAAAGATCTGGAGATATTTGGTGTGGTGAATAAATCGGATGTGATAGGGGTTAATTTTTTTGAGAATCCGAATGTACCACAGAGCATCCGTGATCGTGTACGGAATGAAGATTTGGTAGATTTCAGGCTTAATTATTCTTTTGAACAGACGGAAGGGTATTATGAAACAAACCGTTCTAATGTGATAGAACTATATTCGAAGGTTAGTAAGTTATATGATAATGAGGGTAACTTCAGCGGATATATTTTAATAAGCATTGATAATACAGAACGGATTGATGCAATGAATCGTATCCGTGATTTTGAGAATTTCTTCCTGATGATATCCGATTATGCAAAAGTAGGTTATGCCAAGTTGAATCTTTTGAATCGTAAAGGGTATGCCATAAAACAATGGTATAAAAATCTAGGTGAGGAGGAAGATGCACTTTTGGATGAGGTTGTGGGTGTTTATACCAATATGCATCCTGAAGACCGTCAACGTTTCCTCGATTTTTATGATGAGGTCAGAGATGGAAAAAGAAGGCATTTTCAGGGTGAGATGCGTATCCGTCGTCCTGGAACAAAGAATGAATGGAATTGGGTGAGTAGTAATGTGATGGTCACTAACTATAAACCGGAGGAAAACGAAATAGAAATCATCGGTATCAACTATGACATTACAGAATTGAAAGAAACCGAAGCTGAACTGATTCAGGCACGCGATAAAGCGGAGATGATGGATCGCTTGAAAAGTGCTTTCCTTGCAAATATGAGTCATGAAATCCGTACACCGCTAAATGCTATTGTTGGCTTCTCCGACTTGCTGGTGGAAACTGCAGACCTGGCAGAACGTCAGGAGTATGTTAAGATTGTACGTGAGAATAATGATCTCTTGCTGCAACTTATTTCAGATATACTTGATTTATCAAAGATTGAAGCTGGTACGTTTGAATTTACCAATGGGGATGTAGATGTAAACTTGTTGTGTGAGGATATTGTCCGCTCTATGCGCATGAAAGCGAAAGAGGAGGTGGAGCTGGTATTTGATGATCATCTTCCGGTTTGTCATGTCATTAGTGACCGTAACCGTATACATCAAGTAATCTCTAACTTTGTTAATAATGCAATGAAATTTACCTCCGAAGGGAGTATTCATGTTGGATATAAACTAAAAGAAGGAGAACTGGAGTTTTATGTCGAAGATACGGGTATTGGTATTGATAAAGAGCAGTTACCGCATATTTTTGAACGCTTCGTGAAGCTTAATTCTTTTGTACACGGCACTGGATTGGGACTCTCTATCTGTCAGAGCATAGTTGAACAATTGGGAGGATGTATTGGCGTTGACTCTGAAAAAGGAAAAGGATCACGGTTCTGGTTTACTATTCCCGGAGTAATTGTGGTGGAAGAGATGTGTTGTGCCCAGTAAAGAAACTTTTATATAAAAGAAGCGGTCTTGGTTTTATGTCAGTCGACATCTAAACCAAGACCGTTTCTTTTATATAAAGGTAGTTCGTTTAAATTCCGAACGACAGTTTATCAATAGACTGATATACGATACTTGCGATACCTAGTCCGATAATACCCAGCGTGCAAAGTGCCAGTCCCCATTTTGTGCAACGGTCGCTGCGGAAAGTAGGAATCGGGTTGTCGGAAGGAGTGATATACATTGCTTTTACAATCAGCAGATAGTAATACAACGAAATCACTGTATTTACCAATGCGATGAATACCAGCAAGTGGAAACCTGCATCGAAAGCAGCCATGAAGATAAAGAACTTAGAGAAGAATCCGGCAAATGGAGGAATACCTGCCAATGAGAACAGAGACAAGGTCATCAGGAAAGCGATTTTCGGATTTGTTTTATAAAGTCCTGCGTAATCTTCAAGCGTGAATTTCTGACTGCGTAATGCCACGATGGTAATTACGGCAAATACTCCGAGGTTGGCAGCAGCGTACACTAGTACGTAATATACCAAAGCTGTCATGCCCTGTGCTGTACCTCCGATAACGCCCAACATAATGTATCCCGCTTGCGAAATACTGGAGAACGCCATCAAGCGTTTCAGATTTTGCTGACGGATAGCAAATATATTGGCAATAGTGATAGAAGCGATGGTTACCCAGTAAAGTACTTCCTGCCAGTCATTGATCATTGGAGCGAATACTTTGATAAGGACAGCCAATAATACAAATGCTGCCGATCCTTTTGATATAACACTCAAATAAGCGGTAACTGCACTCGGAGCGCCTTCGTAAACGTCTGCTGTCCATAAGTGGAACGGAACCAGTGATAACTTGAATGCCATTCCTGTGAAGAAGAATACAAATGCCATGATCTGTAACGGATTTCCGTCGATATGGGCAGGGAGGTCATCGAAATAAAGAGTTCCGGCAGAACCATAGAGCATTGACAGGCCAAACAACAGCAATGCACTGGAGAAAAGAGCTGTCAGAATGTATTTGGCACCTGCTTCGGCAGAGTTATGACGGTATTTATCGAAGGCTATTAATGCTGCCATTGGAATAGAAGCTGTTTCGAGTCCGATGAAGAACATCAGGAAATGTCCGGCGGAAATCATGAGGTACATACCAAACAAGGTAGAGAGTGTAAGTACATAGAATTCTCCTTGTTTGAATGAAGTATCTTCTCGTTTCATCCACTCGTGCGCCATCAGAAAAACAATCAGTGTACCGACGTTCAGGATTGATTTAACAACTGTGTGCATCGGTACATAGTGATACATACCGCCGAAGGCATCGGCAGCAGTCCCCGGGATCAAGTTGATAGCCGTATGGATAGCCATCAGAATAACGGGCAACATTGTGTTCAGGCGTGCTTTCCCACTATTTTTGTGTGCATCCGGACTCATGAAGAGGTCAGCTAGAAATAGCAGCAGTAAAACAGCTATGAGCGACAGCTCTTCTCGCATATATAGAAATTGTGAATAATCCATCTTGTTTATTTATGAATTAAGAATTATGATTTATGAGTTAGGGGATTAGTTGTGAGACAACTGGTAATACGCTTTCACCAATCATGTGGCTAACCCAGAATGGAGCCATACCTAGTCCGGCAACACAAACGATGAGGCAGATAACGGCTACACGTTCGTCCCAAGTTGCATCAGTCAGTTCGAGATGATGTTTGTTGGTGCAGGTTCCGTATAGAATCTTACCTACCAGACGCAGGATGTAGACTGCGGTAATCACAATCGAAGAACAGGCGATGATAGTCAGTACGCGGTGGA
This sequence comes from Bacteroides luhongzhouii, assembly GCF_009193295.2. Taxonomy (NCBI): domain Bacteria; kingdom Pseudomonadati; phylum Bacteroidota; class Bacteroidia; order Bacteroidales; family Bacteroidaceae; genus Bacteroides; species Bacteroides luhongzhouii. The sequence continues at coordinate 2,531,301 of NZ_CP059973.1, forward strand.
ACTGGTCGTTATTTTGGAAAGAGCCGACGAAGATGGTCATTTCGGCAATGAAACCACTTAATCCTGGCAGACCGAGGTTGGCAAGACCGGCAATCACATAACATACACTAAGGAACGGCATGATTTTCATTAAACCGGCAAGTTCGCGAACGTCACGTGTGTGTGTACGTCCATATATCATACCGATCAGAGCAAAGAACAAGGCTGTCATCAATCCGTGTGAAAGCATCTGAAGAATTGCTCCTGTTGCTGCTGTCTGGTTCAGCATCAGAATGGCGAAAAGAACCAGTCCGCAGTGAGATACGGATGAATAAGCATTGATATATTTCAAGTCGGTCTGTACACAAGCGGAGAATGCACCGTAAACTACAGAGATACCTGTCAATATCAGGAATATCCATGAAAGTTCGTTGGCTGCTTCCGGCATCAGATACATGGCGATACGGAAACATCCGTAACCTCCCAGTTTCATCAATACTCCGGCATGAAGCATAGATACGGCAGTCGGGGCGGAAGCGTGACCGTCAGGACTCCATGTGTGGAACGGGAAAAGCGCGCCCAATACACCGAAGCCGAGGAAAGTCAGCGGGAACCAAATGCATTGCTGTGCAAAAGGTATGTTGTGCAACTGTGCAATTTCAAGAAGGTTCATGGTGGTTGCCCCCGAGCCGAAATAGATTCCGAGAATACCGATCAACAGGAAAGCGGAACCGCCCATCAACATAAGGGTCAGTTTCATCGCTGCATATTCTTTACGTCCTGATCCCCATACACCAATCAACAGGTACATCGGTATCAACGCAATTTCGTAGAACATGAACATGGTGAACAAATCAATGGATATAAAGAATCCGAATACTCCCATAGACAACAGGGTGAACCAGAGGAAATATTCTTTCGTCAGCGGTTGCAGACGCCAGGAAGCGAATGTACCGGTGAATACGATGACAGCAGACAATAACAACATGGCTACCGAAATTCCGTCAACACCTACTGAATAAGATATGTGAAGCGGGGCATACCAAAGCGTATCTGCACGGAAAAGCATTTCTGCCGTGTTTCCGGCGCTACGCTCTCCCAGATACAGGAATGTAAGTACGACGGAGGCAATCAGAAGTGCCGATGCGCCAGTAACCATAACCCCCCGGATGGCTTTGATTCCTCGTGCTGCCCAGAGTCCGGCCAGCATCAATAAGGGGATAAGTACGAATATTGATAAGAAATTCATATCGTTCTGTGCTTTATAAGATTAATAGTAGGATAAGTGCCAGTGCACCGCAAAGGAACACATACGCATATTGTTGTACCTGACCACTCTGCAAACCACGGATCTCGTCGCTTGTTGTGTTGGTGGCCCATGCCAGGAAGTCAAAGAATCCATCCACTACATGACGGTCGAACCATGCGATAGGAGTAGAGATGCAGCGGAAGATAATCTTATGCGTAATAAACTGGTAGATATCATCAATATAGAAGCGATTGTAGGCTGCGTTGTGTAGACCTTTGAATCGTTTTGCCAATGAATCGGCAACAGGCTGTTTCGCATTCCTGTACATCCATGTAGCGATCGCAATCGAAATAACCGCAATAACAACACTTGTAATAGCTACTGACAGATCAAGATGGATAGAGTAAGATTCACCATTCGAACTAATGAAATGTCCGAAAGGAATAAATCCTGCTCCACAAGTTACTACTGCCAGGAACATTAATGGGAAAGTCATAGCCAGCGGACTTTCATGTGGTGTGTGATGTGCATGGAGTTCTTTGTTTTCTTTTCCCCAAAAAATACCGTAGTAAAGACGGAACATATAGAAAGCAGTCATTGCAGCGATGACTGTCATCACCCATCCCATTACAGGGCTGTATTGGAAGCAAGCAGCCAGAATTTCATCTTTCGAGAAGAAGCCCGAGAATGGAGGAATACCGGCAATAGCAAGACAAGCAATCAGGAATGTCCAGTGGGTGATCGGCATATATTTGCGTAAACCTCCCATAGCGGACATTTCATTAGAATGTACGGCATGAATAATGCTACCTGCGCCGAGGAAGAGCAATGCCTTAAACATGGCATGTGTGAAAAGGTGGAACATGGAAGCCATGTAGCCCAAACCTCCTTCGTGCGGATTCATAGAAGTACAAACACCCAGGGCTACCATCATGAAACCAATCTGTGAAATGGTAGAGAAAGCCAGTACACGTTTGATGTCTGATTGTACGCAAGCCACACTTGCTGCATAAAATGCTGTAAATGCACCTACCCAGGCAACCATATGCAGCGTATTCGGTGCATATGCAATGAAAAGTGGGAACATACGTGCCACCAGATATACACCGGCAACTACCATGGTAGCCGCATGAATCAATGCGCTGACCGGAGTAGGACCTTCCATGGCATCCGGTAACCAGATATGCAATGGGAACATGGCACTTTTACCGGCACCGCCGACAAACATCAATCCGAGAGCCAGCGGAAGCATGGAAGCTCCACCGCTAATCAAGGATACCGTATCCGGGGTGAATCCGAATGTGCCGCCATAATATCCGTAAATCAGGATACCGATCAGGAAGCCCAAGTCAGCAAAGCGAGTAACAATAAACGCTTTTTTGGAAGCAGCGATGGCAGCCGGTTTTGTATAATAAAAACCGATTAACAGGTAAGAACTTACACCCACCAGCTCCCAGAAAAGGTACATCTGGAAGATGTTGGTTGCGACGACCAATCCCAGCATAGACATGGTAAACAGGGATAGGAAAGCGTAATAGCGTTGAAAACCGACTTCTCCTTTCATGTAACCGAAAGAGTAGATATGTACCATCAGTGACACTGTAGAGATGACGATCAACATCATTACTGATATAGGATCGAGCAAGATGCCCAAATCGAAGTGTAAGGTCTCTGTAAAAGGAAGCCACGTGAAGTTGTAAGGTATCAGTGTGGCGAATGTTCCGTCTTCCAGTCGTGGAGCGGAGAAATATTGGATAGCTGTAACGTAGGATAGTACTGCTACTGCTCCCAGTATCAGCGTACCGATTGTACCCGCTGTCCGGTGGGACATCCATTTACCTCCAATTCCCAATATGAGAAAGGAGAAGAAAGGAAGAAGGAGTATTAGAATTGTTAGTTCCATACAGTTTTATTTTTATTACTTGATTTATTATTATTTGCTCTTGGTCCCGTAATATTTCATTGCTATACTCGGACCATACGTTTTGTTTCCCGGTGTGGAACACCTTGTTCCAAGGCATGAAACAAATCACCACTTCAGCTCGTCCAAGTTGCGTACCTGGATGCTTCGGAGGTTACGATAAATGTTAATCATGATGGCAATGGCTACTGCTGTTTCCGCAGCCGAGATGGCGATGGAAAAGAGTGCAAAGAAGTAGCCTTCCATTCCTTCCGGAAAGAGAAAACGGTTGAACACGGCGAAGTTGATGTCCGTGGCATTCAGCATTAACTCTACAGAAATCAGGATGGCCAGCGTGTTGCGGCGGGTAAAGAATCCATAGATTCCTGCAAACATCATGATGGTAGAAACTACCAGATAATATTCCATGTGTATCATATTCGAACTCTATTTTGATAGTTAATACTTATTTATCTTTTACGTGCAATGATGATACCACCGATGATACAAGCCAGCAACAAGATACTGACAGCTTCAAAAGGCAATACATAGCCGTATTTGTCACTGCTAAGCAGGGCGTTCCCGATAGCATGAATGTTAATCTCATGCGGGGCAAGATTAGCTGTCTGCATGAAATTATGCTTCAACGTGATAAACAGGATAATTGCTAAACCGGCAATCATTGTGATGAGCCCGGACAGGAACTTACTTCGTTTCACTTTCTCGGCTCGGTCACCTTCTCCGCTGGTCAACAGGATGGAGAATACATAAAGAACGACGATACCACCGGCATAAACCATTATCTGAACGGAACCCAGAAAGGTGTAACCCAGCAAAAAATAGATGCCAGCCGTGCCGAAGAGCACGAAGAGCAGGTAGGTAGCCGAGCGTACGATACGTTGGGTAGTCACCGTCATGATGGACATAGCAATAATAAATGCTGCCAAAAAGTAGAATACTACTGTTTCAAGTGTTGATCCCATATCTAAACTTCTTTTTTCTTTTCTATTACTTTACTACCGTCGTGATTCAACTTCAGGACAAGTTTCGTCCGGTCGAAGACTGCATGCTCGAAGTTCTGATCGAACGTGATGGCATCGTGCGGACAAGCATTGACACAGAGCTGGCAGAACATACAGGCACCCAGATCATATTCATAGGTTGCCAGGATTTTCTTTTTCTTTCCATCTTCTGTTTCGACGGTTTCGCTGGTCACTTTGATTGTATCGTTCGGACAAGCCATTTGGCACAGTCCGCAAGCTACACAGCGATGTTCATTATTCTCATTGTGGGGCATATTCAGCGTACCACGGAAACGGTCGAACATTTTCAGCTCTTTCCGGTTTTCGGGATATTGCTCGGTCACTTTCTTACGGAAGTATACCTTGATGCTGGTTTTCATACCCGTTGCCAGTGTACTGATGCCATGCACCAGACCACCTAAGTACGTATATTTTTTATCTTTATATTCCATAATTTTCATTTATCAAAAGTGGAAGCCGAAAGCTACGCAGCATGCCATTAATAATAGATTTACCATAGAAATTGGGACCAGATATTTCCATTCCAGATTCAAGATCTGGTCGATACGCAAACGTGGGAAAGTCCATTTGAACCACATCAAAAGGAATACCACAAAGAATGCTTTGGCGAAGAACCAGATAAAGCCCGGAATATAATCCATTACAGTGTTAAATCCATCCAAACCAACGATGTGCAGCGGCATCCATCCTCCCAGGAAGATAGTGGTGGCAACACTGGCTACGATAAACAGATTCAAGTATTCTGCCAGATAGAAGAAACCGAAACCCATACCGGAGTATTCAGTATGATATCCGGCTGTCAGTTCACTTTCCGCTTCAGGAAGGTCGAACGGTCCGCGGTTACATTCTGCATTTCCGGCAATCAGATAGATGATGAAAGCAATGACTGCAGGAATATGTCCCTTGAAGATAAACCAGCCATCGGCTTGTCCTTCTACGATTTCAGAAAATTGCATTGTTCCCATCAGCACTACCATCGTCATGATACTCATGCCAACAGAAAGTTCGTAACTGATAATCTGTGCACCGCTTCGCATGGCACCGATCAAAGAGAATTTGTTGTTACTACCCCAACCGGCCAACAAAATACCGACAACTCCAATGCTGGAAGCTGCCAACAGGAAGAACACGCCCACATTAAAGTCCAGAATCGCCGCACCTTTATTAAAAGGAATACAAGCGAATGTCAGGAATGAAGCGATAATCACCATGAATGGAGCAAGATTGTAGAGGAAATGGTCGGCACCTTTCGGCATGAAAATTTCTTTGGTCATCATTTTGAGTACGTCGCAGACCACTTGGATAGAACCCCATTTACCAACACGGTTCGGGCCAAGACGACACTGGAAGAAACCGCAGACCTTACGCTCCATGTAGATCAATATGATAGCCAGGATGGCATACAGTGCTACGAGGCACACGCCGACAGCTACACATTCTATAAAGATGGCTAATCCCTCCGGCATAATGGAGAGCAGTAGCTCATGTATCCAGTTTGTTACTATACTAAAGTCGAACATATATTCTTAATAATTAAGTATTGGTTTTTTTAGTATTAAATATTAATTCCATGCGAAAAATGATCTCTTGCGTCATATTGTCGGTTACTACTTAATACTTGTTACTTAATACTTGTTTTTAATATTTGTTTTTTATCTATCAATATCCGGAACGACATAATCTATTGTTCCGCCAATAGCAATTAAGTCGGCAATCTTCGTTCCCCGGCAGATGGTGTCAATTGCAGCAACAAGCGGCAATCCCGTAGCACGGTAGTGCAGGCGGTAAGGCGTTTTGTCACCTTGACTTTCCAGGAAGACACCAAATTCACCACGACTTCCTTCTACTGCAGCATAGTAACTGCCTTCCGGAACACGGATGATAGGTTTCATCTTCTCCTGATAAGGTCCCTCGGGAATATTGTCTATTAATTGCTCGATGATGTTCAGACTTTCCATGATTTCATCCATACGCACCAGGTAACGGGCAAAGCAGTCACCTTCCGTATAAACGATTTCTTTGAAATCGACTTTGTCATATACACCGTATGGCATCCGTTTACGTACGTCACACGCCCATCCTGATGCACGGCCTGTACCTCCGGTACAACCGAAAGAGATGGCATCTTCACGGCTTAACACACCGACGCCTTTCATACGGCTCTGTGCGATGATATTACCTGTGAATATATCGTGATATTCGTGGATGATTCCTCTCATGTAAGGAATGAATTCTTTTACTCGTTTGACGAAGTTAGGGTGAAGATCAGCCTGTACACCGCCAATCGTATTGTAGTTCATGATCAGGCGTCCGCCGCAAGTTTCTTCAAAGATATCGAGAATCTTCTCACGGTCACGGAATCCATAGAAGAATGCTGTCAATGCTCCTAAGTCCATAGCAAGACAAGAGTAGAACAGCAAGTGAGAGTCGATACGTTGCAACTCATCCATAATGGTACGGATGTACTGCACACGTTCGCTGACCTCAACGCCCATGGCTTTTTCAATACACATACACAATGCGTGACGATTCTGATGTGCACCCAAATAGTCCAGACGGTCTGTTAATGCTAATGTTTGAGGATAAGTGAGGCTTTCATTCATTTTTTCGATACCCCGGTGGATATAACCGCAGTTTGCATCAATTTTACGAATGATTTCACCTTCCAGAGAAACACGGAAGCGCATTACACCATGAGTAGCCGGGTGTTGCGGACCGATGTTGACTACATATTCTTCTTCACCGAACAGCTTCATCTCTTTGTTCTTGATGGTTCCGTCCGGGTTCAGTTCTATTTCTTGAGTCGTGTCAAACGTCTCTTCATTGGTCATGCACAGTGGGTTATCCTTTTCCGGATCGTTATCCTTACGCATTGGATAACCTATCCAGTCGTTACGCAGATACAGCCGGCGCATGTCAGGATGACCAACAAAGGTGATACCATAATAATCGAAAACTTCACGTTCGTAGAAGTCGGCTATCTTCCAGATGTCGCTGACAGATGGAATTTCCGGTAGCTCGCGGTTGGTTGTCGCTGTTTTTAGTGCTATCCGTTCGCCTGTAATGGTAGATTCCAGATGGTAGACTACGCCTAAGCCGCGGAGTTTTTCCGGAGCGTCTTTCTCATCGGCTACTCCCCAGTCCATACCGGTGAGGCTTTCGAGAAAGTCCATCTGTTTTTCATTTCGCAAGCGCAGCATCTCGTCGTGTAACGCTGCAGGAGCTATAAATTGTATTTCTTGCATAAATCCTTTAAATTACAGAATGTAGAATCATTCTTCATTTTTTAAATAATCCGGTTTCTTCTCTTTTCTGTTTACTCCACCAAAGAACTTTTCTATTTTCACTTTGCGTTGCAATTGCATCATGCCATAATAGAATGCTTCAGGACGTGGCGGGCATCCGGGAATATATACATCTACCGGAAGAATCTTGTCCACTCCGTTTACTACGTGATAGGACTTCTTGAAAGGACCTCCGCTGACAGCGCATCCGCCTACGGCAACCACATACTTCGGGTCGGGCATCTGGTCATAGAGTCGTTTCAGTACCGGAGCCATTTTATTGGTGATTGTTCCGCATACCATAATCATATCAGCCTGGCGCGGACTGGCACGTGCTACTTCAAACCCAAAGCGGGCCATGTCATAACGCGCGGCACCCAGTGCCATAAATTCGATACCGCAGCAACTGGTTGCAAAGGTAAGCGGCCACAGTGAATTGCTGCGTCCCCAGTTGATAAAGTCGTCAAGTACTCCGAGGGCAACATTGGCTCCTCCTGCATTAAGTTCCTTGACCAACTTTTCCAATGATTCATTGTCGATAAACTCATCATACGGAATAGATTTTATTTTTGGCTTTTTGGTTATTTCCATTCCAAAGCTCCTTTCCTCCAGGCATAAGCAAGACCCAGAACTAAAATGATAAAGAAGAAGAGAACACTAATAAGTCCCTGTGGTCCCATGTCGCGCATAACTACCGCCCACGGAAACAGAAAAGCTGTTTCGACATCGAACATAAGGAATAGGATGGCAAACAAGTAGTAGCCTACACGGAACTGCATCCATGATTTGCCACGTGTCGGTATACCACATTCATAAGCCTCAAACTTTTGCAGATTGTATGAACGGGGAGAGATAGCACGCGAAAGGGCTATTACTACACCGACAAAAGCAAGCGCTGTCAGTAAAACAACAACTAAAAACGTAAAATTCATAATTCAATAGCTGTTTAGATTGAATATTATATAGAAATAAACAATTAGTCTATTCGTCCTATGGAGAATAAAACCAACTGTAATAGATGACGAGTAAAAGAGTCTACTGTACTGTAGGCTAAATAACAATTTTTCTCAACCCATATATATAATAGGAGATAGGATCGTAATAGTATGTAAGAGAATGGGACGAGACAGGGTGAGGCGGGCTTTGACGTTTGTAATGGTCGCAGAAATAAGCGATTAACAAAAGCATACTTTTATCTGTTGGAACATGTGCAACATCTGTATGGCTCATATCGCAGGATTGGGTCGTATAAAGATTGTAAAGACGTTCTAAAGCATTTTGAACCGGACGATCCTGCGATACATAGCATCTCTCCTGCCGATAAGTCGGGGAGGCAACTTTGCACATATCTTCCATTGTTCCGTTAGTTGCACAATGGATGAGCAAAGCCAATATTAACAGTAGTCCGAATTTTAAGCTTTGTTTCATCTTTCTCTTTTAACGGCTGCAAATATAGAACTAATATTTATACTTTTTGCAAAGTCCGTATGGCAAAAAAGCTTTTTTTAACTCCGCTTCTTTTAGATGCGTTTTTTAGCCCGCATAGTTTCACAGATATAGTTTTGGAATAAGGTAATCTTTTTACCATCATTTGTTAAAAGATGCAATAAAAAAGATGATTTACGTTCTTTTTTATGAATTACACAAAGAAAATACATTTTTTTGCAGATTAAGAAAGAATACACTATTATGAAACGCACACTTTGGTTTACATTTTTCCTTCTAAACTCTTTGTTTTATCTCTATGCAGATAGTGAGAATGATTCTTTGTTGAAGGTATTGGACAAAGTGATTTCTGAACGTTTGATATATACCCAGAAAAAAGAAGCGACCATAAAAGAATTAAAGAAAAAGAAGGTTGGCCTTGATTCGTTGGAGGATATATATAATTTAAATAAAGAGATTATCCACCAATATGAGACCTTTGTCTGCGATTCGGCAGAACAATATATTCATGAGAATATTGATATAGCAAAAACAATCGGTAATAAAGAATATCTTTTGGAAGAGCAACTCCGGTTGGCTTTTGTCTATTCCTTATCCGGTTTGTTTATTCAAGCTAATGATATTTTTAAGTCGATAAAATGTCCGGATTTACCCGATCATTTAAAAGCTTTGTATTGCTGGAATCGTATACGTTATTATGAAAATCTCATTAAATACACGGATGATGTACGATTTTCAAACGAGTATATATCGGAAAAAGAAGCTTATCGGGATACGGTGATGAGCATCTTATTTGACCAGTCGGATGAATATAGAAAAGAAAAAGCGGTGAAACTTCAAGATAAAGGGAGTACAAAAGAAGCTCTTCTGATTTTGACAGAGATATATGATAAGCAGGAGCCGTCCTCTCATGGATATGCTATGATGGCTATGGGACTTGCCAGGGCTTATCGGTTGATCGGAAATTATGCATTGGAAGAAAAGTTTTTAATGCTGGCTGCTATGACAGATACAAAACTGGCTGTAAAAGAGAATGAGGCATTATTGACATTGGCAGTTAATTTGTATCATAAAGGAGATATAGACAGGGCTTATAATTATATTAAGGTAGCGTTGGATGATGCCATCTTCTATAATTCCCGTTTTAAGAATACAGTAATTGCCCGTATCCATCCGATTATTGAAAATACGTACTTGATCCGGTTGGAAAAACAAAAGCAGAACCTTCGTTTTTATATATTTCTGACTAGCTTGTTTGTGGTAGCTCTTGCTATCACCCTGTATTTTACATATAAACAAACAAAAATTGTATCCCGGGCTAAGCGGCATCTGAAAGCTATGAATGAGGAATTGGTCGGGTTGAATAAGAATCTCGACGAAGCTAATTTGATTAAAGAAAAGTATGTGGGGTATTTTATGAATCAATGTGCTGTTTATATTAATAAACTCGATGAGTACAGGAAGAATGTGAACAGGAAAATCAAGACCGGACAGATTGATGATTTGTATAAATCATCTTCTCGTCCTTTTGAAAAGGAACTTGAAGGGCTTTATCAGAACTTTGATAAAGCGTTCCTTAAATTGTATCCTAACTTTGTGGAAGAGTTCAATTCTTTGTTGAAACCGGAGGAACGCTATAAATTGGAAAAAGACCAACTGAATACAGAATTACGCATATTTGCATTGATTCGATTAGGAATTACCGATGTTGGACAGATCGCTGTATTTTTACATTATTCTGTGCAGACAATTTATAATTATAAGAGTAAAGTGAAGAGAATGTCCACTCTTGATAGTAATATCTTTGAAGAAGAGGTAAAAAAACTTGGTTCTTTGTCTCAAAAATGATTCTATCCGGTTTACCAAAACTAAAAAATGGTATTGATTTAAAATGTTGATTATTAAATGTATATGTGAATAATAGTCTTTAAAATGTTTACTTTCCCGCCTACTTCCATTAAGAAGTAGGCTTTTTTCATCTCTATATTTGCATCACAAGATTTTTGATAACTGAATACTAATCTAAAGAAACACACAACTATGAGTTTTTCTGAATTGTATCTTATTTATTATCCCAAACTAGTTCGGTTTGCAAAAGAATTTGTGATGTCGGAAGAGGATGCTGAGAACATAACGCAAGATGTGTTTACAGACTTATGGGAAAAGAGAGAGTCAATGAATCATATTGAGAATATGAATGCTTATCTTTTCAGACTTGTGAGAAACAAATGTTTGGATTATTTAAAGCATAAAGTATTCGAGCAAAAGTATGTCGAGAATGTGAAGGCTTCTTTTGAAATTGAGTTGAATCTGAAATTGCAATCTTTGGATCGTTTTGATGTATATGATATATCAGAAAGAAATCAGATGGAGAACCTGATACGGGATGCTATCAATAGTTTGCCTAAAAGATGCCGTGACATATTTTTGTTAAGTCGCATGGAAGGATTGAAGTATAGGGAAATATCCGAACGTTTGGGCATTTCGGTAAATACAGTGGAATGTCAGATGGGAATAGCACTGAAAAAGTTGAGAGCAAAACTCAATGTAACATTGGCTGCATAACTTTTTAATGATTTTATCGGTATTTTTTAGGGGTATTTATTGAGATAATCGTTCTTTGATAAAAAAGGACTGTGTATATGGAGAATTGTCTGAATAAATATTTTGCGGATGAATTTACTTCTGATGAAAAAACAGAGTTTCTCATAGAAGTGGAAAACAACGAAAGGCTGAAGGAAGAATTTATAGAAAATCAGAATTTGCTGGCACTCGTTGATTGGATATCTCCGGAATATGAAAATAATAAAGAAGTTGTCCAACATAAATTATATGAATTTATGTGTAGAATGGAGCAACACAAAGATAAATAGGTTTAGGATACCATGAATAAAATTTATATCATATTACTGACTGTTTTCTTTTATGCAAATGTTTATTCTCAACAAGCTTATTTTGTTGATGGGTATCATGGCGGGATATATGGCCATTATCCGGTAAAGTGGAAAACTCAATTCATTGTGGATCAGCTGGCTATGCATCCGGACTGGCGGATTTGTATGGAGATAGAGCCTGAAACATGGGATACAGTCAGAGTGCAGACTCCGGAGGCTTATTTGCGTTTTAAAGAGATGGCTACTAGTAATCAGGTAGAGTTTACGAATCCTACTTATGCACAGCCTTATTGCTATAATATCTCGGGAGAGAGTATAATAAGACAGTTTCAATATGGTATTGCTAAAATAAACAAACATTTTCCGGGGGTGGATTTTGTAACCTATTCGGTAGAAGAACCTTGCTTCACAAGCTGCTTGCCACAAATCCTTAAACAATTCGGCTTTAAATATGCTGTATTAAAATGTCCCAACACCTGTTGGGGAGGGTATACTGCTGCTTATGGCGGAGAATTGGTTAATTGGGTGGGACCGGACGGGACTGCAATATTGACTGTTCCCAGATATGCTTGTGAAAAACTGGAGCCGGGATCAACTTGGCAGACAACTGCTTGGGGAAATTCGGATGCTTATTTAAAAGATTGCCGTAACGCAGGTATCAAACACCCTGTTGGTATGTGTTTTCAGGATGCGGGATGGAAGAACGGCCCATGGCTGGGAAGTGGAAAGAACACAAAAAATAACTCTATATATATGACATGGAGAGATTACATTGAGAATGTCTCCATCGGAAAAACGGATGATAACTGGAATTTTTCACAGGAAGATATACATGTGAATCTTATGTGGGGAAGTCAGGTTTTGCAAAAAATAGCGCAAGAAGTACGCGCTTCAGAAAATAGAATTGTCATGGCAGAGAAAATGTCTGTAATGGCTTATCTGGAGAATCAATATATTTGTCGACAGGCAGATATGGATGAGGCTTGGCGTACGCTGATGCTGGCACAACATCATGATTCGTGGATTGTGCCTTATAATGGACTGAATAGAAAAGGAACATGGGCTGATCAGATTAAGCGATGGACAGATAGTACCAATCATATTGCAGATGGAATTATTGAGGCATCTATGCGGAGCTTTAATGAAAAGTTTATTCCGCAAAATAATGCTCGACAGCAATATATACGTGTTTTTAATACATTAGGAATGAGAAGAAAGGAAATCGTAAGGGTTCTTCTGCCTACGGAATCTGAAAATGCGGATTTAAGTGTTTGTGACTGGAAAGGTAAAGATATAGGTTGTTTTGTAGAAAATGAAGGTAAAGAGATAAGATTATTTTTTGAGGCAGAGATTCCTCCCTTTGGTTATTCCACGTATTGTATAAAAAAGAAAGAAGCTGGTAAGAAAGAGGCTTCGGAGAGTAGATTCGTTTCGGAAAATAATAAGGTGAATAAACAGGAATACGTGGTTGAAAATGATATGTATAAAATTGTTTTTGACTTATCAAAGGGAGGAACCATAAAAAGCCTGATAGCTAAAAAAGAAGGGAATAAGGATTTTGCAGGTAAAATGGAGAAATATGCTTTAGGGGAGTTGCGAGGCTTTTTTTATGAAGAAGGCAAATTTCGTTCTTCTAGAGAAACTCCGGCTCGGCTGACAGTAGTGAGGGATAATGTATATGAGCAAAAAGTAAAGATAGAGGGTGAGATTGCTTCCCATCCGTTTACACAGGTAATCACTCTCACTAAAGGAACGAGACGAATTGATTTTGATTTGACAGTTGACTGGAAAAATAATGTAGGTATTGGTGAATATAAAGAGGAGCGTTGGCGTGATAATCGTCGGGCTTATTGTGACGATCGGTTTAAACTAAGTGTATTATTCCCGACTGATTTACATTCTCCCCGTGTTTATAAAAATGCACCGTTTGACGTATGCGAAAGCAAACTGACTGATACTTTCTTTGGTTCTTGGGATCAAATCAAACATAATATTATACTTCATTGGGTTGACTTGGCTGAACAAGAAGGTGACTATGCTTTGGCTTTATTATCAGACCATACTACTTCTTATTCTTATGGAGAGGACTATCCGCTAGGACTGACTGCTCAATATTCGGGTGGAGGACTTTGGGGACCTGATTATAAAATAACACACCCTTTGAGAATGAAGTATGCAATTATACCTCATCGTGGCAAATGGGACAAAGCATCAATCGCAGATGATAGCGATTGTTGGAATGAACCATTGTTGTATTCTTGCTATCCAGTGGCAAAACCGGAATCGAAATCATTTATTGATTTACAGAATACCGGTTATCAAGTGAGCGCTCTTCAAATGAAAGATGGAAAGGTACTATTGCGCCTGTTCAATTCCGAAGGGGACGAAAGATTACAAAAGGTTACTATTGATATGCCATTATCCGGTGTAGAGGAAGTTGATTTGAATGGACAATGTATCGAAAGAAAGAAGATAAAAACACGTGCCGGCAAATCGGAAATAGTGATTTCAATGCCTCGTTTTGGTATTAAGACTTTCATTCTTAGTTTGATTAAAAATAATTAGATTATTATTATGTATAAAGCGACTGCTAATCTTTTAATTGTTTGCTTTTTGGGTTGGATGACAGGGTGCTCATCAACCAATACTGTATCGGAAGATTTAGTTCCGACTGATTATGTAAACCCGTTTATTGGTGCCAGTACTAGTGTAGGGGCTGCCGGAGTTTACCATGGATTAGGTAAAACTTTTCCCGGAGCCACAACTCCTTATGGTATGGTACAGGTTAGTCCTAATACAATAACGGGAGGCGATAATGGTTCCGGATACAGTGATGAACATAAGACAATCGAAGGATTTGCCTTTACTCAGATGAGTGGTGTGGGATGGTTTGGTGATTTGGGGAATTTTCTTGTGATGCCTACAACTGGTGAATTATATAAAGTCGCAGGTAAAGAGAATAATGATAGTATAAAAGGATATCGTTCGGCTTATAACAAAGCTACAGAAACGGCTAAGGCAGGATATTATTCGGTAGAATTGACTGATTATCATATAAAAGTAGAAAGTAGCGCGACACCGCATTGTGGAATTTTACATTTTACTTATCCTTCTAGTGATCAATCGCGTATTCAGATTGATTTAGCCCGTAGAGTAGGGGGAACATCTACTTCCCAGTATATTAAAGTTGTAGATGATTACACCATTCAAGGATGGATGAAGTGTACGCCCGATGGCGGTGGATGGGGTAATGGTGAAGGTAAAGCCGATTATACCGTTTATTATTATGCACAATTTAGTAAACCTTTGACAGACTATGGTTTTTGGAGTGCAGATATTCCCGAACATTGGATTCGGAAACGTGATGAAGTAGTGAGTATTCCTTATTTGACTCATGTATCACAAGCTCCGGTTATAAAAGACAAGAAAGAACTGACGGGTAAACATCTGGGCTTTTTTACAGAATTTCCAACGAAGGAGGGAGAGACTGTAGAGATGAAAGTTGGTATCTCTTTTGTTGATATGGAGGGTGCCGCAAATAACTTTGAACAAGAAATAGCCTCTAAAAGCTTTGAACAAGTAAAACAGGAAGCCACTGAATTGTGGAATAAAGAACTTAGTCGTATCCGGATATCCGGTGGTACAGATGATGAAAAAACGATATTCTACACTGCCATGTATCATACGATGATTGATCCTCGTATCTATACAGATGTCGACGGGCGTTATGTCGGTGGTGATTATAAAATACATACGGCTGACAGCACCTTTACAAAACGTACTATATTCAGTGGATGGGATGTATTTCGTAGTCAGTTTCCTTTGCAGGTTATAATTAATCCGCGTTTAGTAAGTGATGAACTGAACTCATTGATTACTATGGCAGATCAGAGTGGGCGCGAATACTATGAGCGTTGGGAATTGCTGAATTCCTATTCCGGTTGTATGTTGGGAAATCCTGCTTTGTCTGTTTTGGCAGATGCTTATATCAAAGGGATTCGTACGTATGATGCAGAGAAAGCATATCGTTATGCCGTTAACACATCACGTCGTTTTGGTAATGATTCATTGGGGTATGCTCCGGAACCATTGAGTATTTCAACAACTTTGGAGTATGCTTATACTGATTGGTGTGTATCTCAATTAGCGAAGGCTATGGGAAAAGAAGACGATGCCAAATGTTTCTATGAAAAGGGACAGGCATATCATCATATTTTTGATAAAGAAAAGGGGTGGTTCCGTCCTCGCAAAGCAGATGGTACATGGGTAGAATGGCCGGAGAATGCACGTCTTAAAGAATGGTATGGGTGTATAGAAGCAAACTCTTATCAGCAAGGTTGGTTCGTGCCTCATGATGTTCCGGGAATGGTGGATTTGATGGGTGGCAAGGAGAGAGTTATTGAGGATTTAACAGATTTCTTTAATAAAACTCCTTCTAATATGTTGTGGAATGAATATTATAACCATGCGAATGAACCAGTACACTTCGTTCCTTTTTTGTTCAATCAACTTTCAGTTCCCTGGTATACTCAAAAATGGACACGCTATACCTGTGAAAAGGCTTATGCAAATAAAGTAGAGGGGATCGTTGGCAATGAAGATGTAGGCCAAATGTCGGCATGGTATGTGTTGGCAGCTTCCGGCATTCATCCTTCCTGCCCGGGGAATACACGTATGGAGATTACAAGCCCGGTCTTTGATAAAGTAGAGTTCAATCTCGATCCTAACTATTATACAGGGAAGAAATTCACGGTGATAGCTCATAATAATAGTATAAATAACGTCTATATACAAAAGGCCTTGTTGAACGGTCAGGAATACAATAAATGTTATCTTGATTTTGTGGACATTGCAGCCGGAGGTACATTGGAGTTGTTTATGGGTGATAAACCTAATATTGAGTGGGGAATTTGATTGAATAACATACTCTAAAACAAATTGTTACTTTAAAATCTTGATAGTATGATGAATAAACTTGGGCTTATCATTGTATCGGTTATATTTGCTCTAATCCAGACAGGGTGTGTAGAGCAGAGTACGTGGATGTCTTTGAACAGCTCTAATCCTCGGATTATCTGGGAAGTGAAACCCCAGGCAGATTTAGAGAACATAACCGGAGAGCAGATTTCTACTCTGGGATTTAAAATGTCTGATTACGTTAAAGGTGTGGTTCCTGGAACAGTTTTTACTGCTTATGTTGAAGCAGGAATCGTTCCTGATCCTAATTATGCCGATAATATTTATAAAGTAGACGAAACGTTTTATAACCGCCCGTTTTGGTATCGTACAGAATTCGAACTCCCGTCTTCTTATTCGAAGGGGAAGCGGGTATGGCTTCATTTCGACAATACGAACCGCTTTGCCGATTTTTATTTTAATGGCGAGAAGATATCAGGAACAAAAACATCGACTAAAGATGTAAGCGGTCACATGTTACGTTCGAAGTTTGATGTGACCAATCTGATAAAGAAATCCGGTAAGAATGTGATTGCTGTTCTGATTACCGATCCCGACCAGAAAAAGACCCGTAAGGCTAAAGATCCGTATGGAGTTGCATGTAGTCCCAGTTATCTGGCTGGTGCGGGATGGGACTGGATGCCATACGTACCGGGGCGTCTGGCTGGTATCACAGGGAATGCTTATCTTGTGGTAACAGGAGATGTAGTGATGGAAGATCCTTGGGTACGTTCAGAGTTACCGACCTTGCAGAAAGCAGAGCTCTCTGTCTCAACGGATATTAAGAATGTTTCTTCTTCCCCCAAAGAAGTCGTTGTGTCTGGAGTGATTCAACCGGGGAACATATCTTTCTCTAAAGACATTCGGGTAGAAGGAGGAACAACAGCCAAATTATCTATAAACAAAGATGACATAGCGCAATTGGTCGTTGACCATCCGAAACTTTGGTGGCCGAATGGTTATGGTGATCCCAATCTTTATACTTGTAAGCTGACTTGTTCTGTAGATGGAAAAGTGTCAGATGTAAAAGATCTGACATTCGGTATCAAGAAGTATGAGTATAAAATGGTAGATAATGTAGTGGGATATCCTGTTCTTACATTCTTTATCAACGGACAGAAAATTTATCTGAAAGGTGGTAACTGGGGAATGAGCGAGTATCTGCTTCGTTGTCAGGGTAAGGAGTATGAAACGAAAATCAGACTTCATAAGGAGATGAATTATAATATGATCCGTCTATGGACAGGTTGTGTTACTGATGATGAGTTTTATGATTATTGTGATAAATATGGAATTATGGTATGGAATGATTTCTGGTTATATGTAGCATACAATGACGTGGCGCAACCGGAAGCATTTAAGGCGAATGCCCTTGATAAAGTCAGACGCCTCAGAAACCATCCTTCCATTGCTATTTGGTGTGGAGCTAATGAAACGCATCCGGCACCTGATTTGGATAATTACCTGCGTGAAATGATTGCGAAGGAGGACAATAATGACCGTATGTATAAATCTTGCTCCAATCAGGATGGATTGTCCGGAAGTGGTTGGTGGGGAAATCAACCTCCAAGACATCATTTTGAAACTTCAGGCAGT
Organism: Bacteroides luhongzhouii; assembly: GCF_009193295.2. Taxonomy (NCBI): domain Bacteria; kingdom Pseudomonadati; phylum Bacteroidota; class Bacteroidia; order Bacteroidales; family Bacteroidaceae; genus Bacteroides; species Bacteroides luhongzhouii. The sequence continues at coordinate 2,549,648 of NZ_CP059973.1, forward strand.
AATCTGGCATTTAATACACCGGCTTATCCATACGGCATTGATCACGGTTACGGTATGCGTACAGAAATAGGAACTGCCACTTTCCCGACATTTGAAAGCATCAAAGAGTTTATTCCAGAAAAAGACTGGTGGCCTCTGCCTACTGATGAGCAGTTGAAAAATGATGATGATAATGTATGGAACAAACATTTCTTCGGTAAGGAAGCATCTAATGCCAACCCGGTTAATTACAAGAATTCAGTGAACACACAGTACGGAGAATCATCCGGACTGGAAGAATTTTGCGAAAAAGCGCAAATGTTGAATCTTGAAGTGATGAAAGGTATGTATGAGGCTTGGAACGATAAGATGTGGAATGATGCTGCCGGACTTCTGATCTGGATGAGTCATCCTGCTTATCCTTCGTTTGTATGGCAAACTTATGACTATTATTACGATCCTACAGGCGCTTATTGGGGAGCAAAAAAGGCTTGTGAACCTTTACATATCCAATGGAATGCTTCCAATAACAACATAAAAGTAATAAATACTACAGCAAAGGACTTGAAGGGTGCAATAGCTAATGCTACAATTTACGACTTGAATGGAAAAGAAATATCGGCCTACGGACAGACAAAGCAGGTCGATGTGGCAGCCAGCAACATTGCAGAAGCATTCTCTTTGAACTTTAACCCTTTCAATCTGGCTTATGGAAAGAAGGCCGTAGCTTCTTCTTCAACGGGTGCCTCTAAAAGTGCTTCAATGATTACTGATGGGGGAGCGGGAAGTCGTTGGGAAAGTGCATACAGTGATCCTCAATGGATATACATAGATCTTGGTAAAGAAGAAAAGATAGAAAAGGTTATTTTGAAATGGGAGGCAGCTTGTGCTAAGAAATACGAACTGCAAGTATCGAATGATGCGCAAGAGTGGAAAACCGTTTATGCCAACAAAGATGGAAGAGGTGGTACTGAACAGATTGAATTGGAACCAGTTACAGCACGTTATGTGAAACTGGAAGGCATCAGTCGTGCTACACAGTTCGGATATTCATTGTTCGAATTCGAAATTTATGGTGAGAAATCAAAAGAGATAGAAGAACTGACTCCGCTTCATTTTATCAAACTGGAACTGACAGATGCCAAAGGTAATCTAATCTCTGAAAACTTTTATTGGCGGAATGGTGTGAGAGATCTTGACTATACATTACTGAATACACTTCCGGAAGCCGCTTTATCTTGCCGATTGGTGGATAAATCGATGTCTGATGGGACGATGAAGATAGCTGTAAAGAATAATTCCGGGACTGTGGCTTTTGCTAATCGGGTGAGGCTTGTTAATAAGGCTACGCAGAAAAGAATACTTCCAATTATTATGTCCGATAATTATGTGACATTGATGCCGGGCGAAGAAAAGGTTATCACTATGGAGGCGGCTCCCGAACTGTTGAAAGGAGGCGTAAGTGTATTGGTGAAACAGTATGGAAAAGCAGAGAAGAATAAGCTGGATATAGCAGATTGATTGTTGTACGGTTATCTTTATGGTTTGATTAAAAGAATTAAGAAAATGGCTAATAGACTAAAAATGAGGATACTCTTGTTGTTATCTTTAGTTTGTATAAATTGTGATTGCTTACAGGCACAAACAACAATACCCCGGTTTGAGGAAGGGGAACGTGTGGTATTTGTAGGAAACAGCATTACTCACGGCGGACATTATCATTCATTTATCTGGTTGTATTACATGACTCGTTTTCCGGATAAACCGATTACTATCATGAATGCCGGAATTGGTGGAGAGAGTGCGTGGGATATGAAGGATCGCTTGGACTATGATGTTTTCAACAGGAAACCAACTTATGTGACTCTGACTTTCGGTATGAATGATACCGGTTATGATATTTACATGAAAGACAATGCAAAAGAACTGTCGGAACAACGGATTGCAAAGTCATTGGAAAGCTATCGGGAAATAGAAGAACGCTTACTGGCTAAAAATAAAATAAAGAAAGTATTGATTGGTAGTTCTCCTTATGATGAGACTTCCAAGTTTAATAATTTTATATTGCGTAATAAGAATGACGCCATTTTAAAAATAATAGATGCCCAACGTACATCGGCTAAAAAGAATGACTGGGGTTTTGTTGATTTTAACCAACCGATGCGTGAGATAAGCAGAAAAGAGCAGGAGGCAGATTCTACATTTACTTTCTGCAGGATAGATAGAATTCATCCGGATAATGACGGACAGATGGTCATGGCCTATTTGTTTCTGAAAGCACAGGGACTGGCTGGGGATGAAGTGTCATCAGTATCTATTGATGCATATCATTCATCTGTAATAACCCATAAGAACTGTAAGATTTCAAAACTAAAAAAGAGCGGAGCTGATCTGACTTTTGATTATCTGGCGTATGCTCTTCCTTATCCGCTGGACTCTATTTCTAGAAGTGGCTGGGGAAATAAAAGGTCACAACGTGATGCAATGCAGTTGGTTCCATTTATGGAAGAGTTTAATCAGGAATGTTTTCAGGTAACAAATTTAGAGAAAGGAATGTATCGGTTAACTATAGACAATCAGTTTATAGACAATCTCTCATCCGAAAAGTTGGCGAATGGAGTGAATTTGGCAGATTACCCGAATACTCCCCAATATCAACAAGCTGCGAAAATCATGTATCTGAATGAAGAACGGTTTGAAGTGGAGAAACGTTTTAGAGAATACTTGTGGACCGAATATTCATTCCTGAAAAAAGAAGGATTGCTGTTTGCTGATGATCAGAAGGCTATCGATAAGCTAAAAGAATATTTACCTAAAGACGGGTTTCTTAGGATGAGCTACGACTGGTATATAAAAGCGATGAATCCCGAAATACGGGAGGTTTGGAGCAATTATATGAAGAGTCTCGTTGAAACAATTTATAAAATCAATAAACCTGTCACTCATAAAGTGAGGCTGACAAGAGTTGAATAATAATAGAAGATGAATAGAATGAAACGATTGTTATGTTTAGGTTTGATTTGTTATTTCTGTTGTCTGTCGATGATAGTATATGGAAATGAGAATTTCTATTTGGCGGAATTAAAATGTGAGAATCTTATTGATCCTTTGGGGATTGATAATGTGACTCCTCACTTCAGTTGGAAGTTAAAGGGGGACGGCTGGAAAGGCGGGCAAACTTATTATGAAATACAGGTAGCTTCGGATAGTATTCTGTTGGTGCAGGATAAAGCTGATTTATGGAATACCGGAAAATTGAAATCCAAAACTTCGGTTATGGTACCTTATCAAGGGAAGACTTTAACTTCTCGTTCTTTGTGTTATTGGCGGGTACGTGTTTGGGATGTTAAAAAACAAGCTTCATCATGGAGTCCTGTTGCCCGTTTTGGAGTTGGCATCTTGGATCAGTCACAGATGAAAGGAGAATATATAGGGGCTTCTGTTGAAGGTGGTAAGATTTGTGCTCCTATTCTTCGCAAAAAAGTGAAATTGACTCAGGGCGAGACTTCTTTCCTACATGTAAATACGTTAGGTTATCACGAAATTTATGTCAATGGAAAAAAGGTGGGGGAAGATGTTCTGACCCCTGCTGTATCACATTTATCTAAACGTTCACTAATTGTTACTTATGATATTACTCCTTATTTAAGAGAAGGAGAAAATGATTTGCTTATCTGGCTAGGACAAGGTTGGTATAAAACGACGACTTTCGGAGCAGCTTATGAAGGTCCGCTGGTAAAAGCAGAATTGGATGTGTTGAAAAATGGTAAATGGGAAGTGGGAACGAAGACAGACGGATCATGGAACGGGCGTGAAAGTGGCTATTCGGATACAGGTACTTGGCGTGCTTTGCAGTTTGGAGGTGAGAGGGTGGATGGAAGGATTCTTCCGCGAGATCTTTCAACACAGGCTTTAGATAAAATGAAATGGACTCCTGTTGTGAAAGTGAATGTTCCCGATCATATCACTTCCCCTCAAATGTGTGAGGTAAACAAGATACATCAGATTTTGCAGGCTGTTTCTGTAAAGAAGCTAGGTGAAAGTCTCTGGCTGGTAGATATGGGGAAGGTTCAGACCGGATGGTTTGAGATGCAAATGCCTATATTGCCGGCAGGTCATGAAGTTATTATGGAATATAGTGATAATTTGACGAAAGACGGTGAATTTGACAAGCAAGGTGAAAGTGATATTTATATATCTGGTGGTAAGCAAGGAGAATACTTCAGAAATAAATTCAATCATCACGCTTTTCGATATGTGCGCATCTCCAATCTTCCTCAGAAACCGGAAACAGGTGCTATGAAATCTCTGCAGATTTATGGAGATTATAAACAGACCGCAACTTTTGAATGTTCGGATGCCGACTTGAATGCTATTCATCAAATGATTCAGTATACGATGAAATGTCTGACTTTTAGTGGATATATGGTAGACTGTCCGCATTTGGAACGTGCTGGATATGGTGGTGATGGAAACTCCTCAACGATGTCTTTGCAAACGATGTACGATGTAGCTCCTACTTTTGAAAACTGGGTACAAACATGGGGAGACTCTATGCGTGAAGGAGGAAGTTTGCCGCATGTTGGTCCTAATCCGGGTGCCGGTGGCGGCGGTCCGTATTGGTGCGGATTCTTTGTACAAGCTCCATGGAGAACGTATGTCAACTATAGTGATCCCCGACTGATTAAGAAATATTATTCTCAGATGAAAGAGTGGTTTAAGTATGTTGATAAATATACAGTAGATGGTTTGCTGAAACGTTGGCCCGATACCAAATACCGTGACTGGTATTTGGGTGATTGGCTGGCACCCATGGGAGTAGATGCAGGTAATCAGGCTTCAGTGGATTTGGTAAGTAACTGTTTTATCAGCGAATGCTTGAGCACTATGTATAAGACAGCCTTAACATTAGGAAACAAAGAAGAGGCGGAAGAGTTTGCTATTCGTAGAGAAAAACTCAACAAGTTGATTCATCAGACGTTCTACCGTGCGGATGAAGGAATCTATTCTACCGGTTCACAATTGGATATGTGCTATCCTATGTTGGTAGGTGTTGTACCTGATTCTTTGTACAATAAAGTGAAAGAGAATGTCGTTACGATGACCGAAGAAAAATATAAAGGACATATTGCTGTTGGTCTGGTTGGAGTGCCTATTTTGACTGAATGGGCTGTTCGGAATAAACAAGTGGATTTCTTCTATCAAATGATGAAGAAACGTGATTATCCCGGTTATCTGTATATGATTGATCATGGTGCGACAGCGACTTGGGAATATTGGAGCGGAGAACGAAGTCGTGTGCACAATTGTTACAATGGAATTGGTACTTGGTTTTATCAGGCTGTAGGAGGAATACGTCTTGACGAGGCTGAACCTGGATATCGTCACTTCTATGTCGATCCTCAAATACCAAACGGTGTGACCTGGGCAAAAGTAACGAAAGAATCACCTTATGGCACAATTGCTGTTAATTGGAAGTTGAAAGATGATAATCAGTTGAATCTTCAATTGACAGTTCCTGCCGGAACAACGGCTACAGTTTGCATCCCCAATAATGCTGTCTCATATAAAATGAATGAAAAGAAAGTGAGTGTTAAAAAGCAGACTGTTGATGTAGAAGCAGGGCATTATGATTTTCTATTTAATTTGAAATAGATACGCGCCCCCTACTAGAGTGTATTTATGATTTTCATTTCTCATATTCTCATTCATTAATCATAAATGGCAGAAAACTAATAGGATAGACTATGAGAAATGATTTATAAGACGGCATTTCTCATAGTTTTTCCGTTAAATACCCCATATTTTACCTTGTTTCTCATACTTGTTGGATTCATTTCTCATAGTGTTTTTCCAATCAACCTATACAAGAATAAAGAAGCAACTAGTCAACGATTATCAGGGAAGTACATATTCTTCTTGTCCCATATATTGTGGGAAGGTATTCCCTATTAACAGGGAAAAGATTCTCTTATTTTGTGGGAATAAATTCTCATAATATTAGGGAACATTTTCCCATAATATATGGGACAATCGGAACTACAGTTTATCTTCAACCAGAAAAAAAGGAGAAGTATAGTATTTAACTATGAGAAATACTCTGAAATGCTATGAGAATAAGGTGAATTTTAAGCTAAAATAGAAGGTGTATTATGAGAAATGCCGTCTTAGAAAGTATTTCTCATAAGCTATTTATTTGATTATTTGCTGTTTATCAGTCACCTATGAGAATATGAGAAATGAAAATGAAAAATCTTCTCTAGAGGCGGCTGAATTTTTTATTGATACATTTAAAAACGGGGTTGTGTCAAAATGCTGGCACAACCTTTTTTTATACGCAAAGCCCAGACTTTCTCAAGCCCGGGCTTTGTTATTACCCAAAGTTTTAGTATCTTTAGGCATAAGTTTTCGTTATGGCAAAGTTACATTTTCGTCCTTACATTCCCAACCAAACAGTTCTTTTTCCTCAAAGAATTGATGAAAATATTGCGGCGAACGATCCGGTCCGCATAGTCAACACTGTCGTTGATAATCTCAATCTTGATACCTTCAAGAAGCTGTATAAGGACAACGGGCGTTGTCCTTATCATCCTAAGATGATGCTTAAGGTGATTATCTATGCCTACATGAACAATATCTATTCTTGCCGTAAAATAGAGAAGCTTCTTCTTCGTGACATTCATTATATTTGGCTTTCCGGTAATGAGCATCCGGATTTTATCACGATCAACCGTTTTCGTAACCGTGTAAAGGAGGAGATAAATCATGTATTCACCCAGTTGGTTCTTGTTCTTGCCGACAAAGGTTTCATCAGTCTTGACGTGGAGTATATCGACGGCACTAAGATTGAGTCCAAAGCCAACAAATATACTTTTGTCTGGCGCAAGAGTGTTGAAAAGCACCGTGCGAAGTTGCTGGACAAGATTCGCATCCTTTTGAAACAGGTGGATGAAACTATCGCACAAGAGAACTCGGTAAAAGACACCTCAGTTGAATTTACTCCCGCCATGCTCTCTGATATAGTGAATGAACTTAAAGAAGTCCTGGAACGCCAGCCTGCAACAAAGGATAAGGAGCAGAAGAAAGCCCTTCGTGAAAAGAAGAAACAACTCAGGGAACTTGAAGGGTATCGTGACAAGCTTATGGAATACGACAGCCACCTTGATACCCTTGGAGAACGTAACTCCTATTCCAAGACCGATCCTGATGCCACATTCATGCGCATGAAAGAAGACGCCATGAAGAACGGGCAGACCAAGCCCGGATATAATTTGCAAATAGGTACTGAAAACCAATTTATTATAGACTTCAGCCTGTTTCCTAACCCTACCGATACACTGACCCTCATCCCTTTCTTCCACTCCTTCCAAAATCGCTATAACCGCTTGCCCAACATCGGTGTGGCAGACTCCGGTTACGGTTCGGAAGAAAATTACCGGTTCATGCAGGAGAACGGGATAGAAGCTTTTGTTAAGTACAACTTCTTCCATAAAGAACAGCGTCCCCGTTATACTCCCAACCCGTTCCATGCGGAAAGTCTCTATTACAATGCAGAAGAGGATTATTACGTTTGCCCTATGGGGCAGCATATGAACCGTATAGGGACCAAACATGACAAAACGGCAAGCGGATACATCACCGAAAGCGGCCGGTATAAAGCACAAAGATGTCAAGGATGTCCTTTGCGCGGTAGTTGCTTTAAAGCACGGGGGAATCGTATTATAGAAGTCAACTACAGATTAAACCAATATAAACAGCAGGCACGGGAAAGATTGCTCTCAGAAGAAGGTCTCAAGCATAGAGGCAGGAGGTGCATAGAGCCCGAAGCTGTGTTTGGACAAATGAAATACAACATGGCATACCGCCGGTTCCGGCATATTGGAGAAGAAATGGTTACGATGGACTTTGCATTCTTTGCTATAGCTTTTAATATCAAAAAGATGTGTGCTAAACTGATAAAAGAAGGAAAGCGGCTCATCAAAGCTGTTAAATTTATGTTTATTGGGCTATTTGTAACAAAGGACAATTGGAATATAGCAACTTGTTACCAAATGAATCAAAAAAACGCGGCATAGAAAAAAGAGAATATACCAGGACTATAAAATATGAAAAAGAGGGTGTGTCAGCATTTTGACACAACCTCAGAAACAAAATTAACTTTAGGAAAATTGTCCTGTGAATGGACTTAAAGTTAATCGCTTTGATTATTATTTTTATATGATTCTTTTTAAATTTCTCTTTAGTGGTTTCTCAAATTTCAAGCGTTCATAGTATAAAGTTCAATAGATATAGGTAAAAAGTTAGGATTGGTGTTTGAAATTCCACAATATTCCTCCGGTCTGTTTATTCTTCTTTTATGAGTGACCGGAGGAGTTGCTGGAAATCCTGTTTGACCAGAATGAAAATATGATATCATGAGGACTGTTTTCCAAGCTTTTGATAATGAAATTGCCTGACTAAAATCCGTTGGTGGAACTAATAACTAAAATAATATTTAAATGAGAAAAAGAATATCGTTATTGCAAATGGCTGTTTTCTTCTTTACGGCTCAGGTAGCTTGGGCAGGTAATATAAAAACAGAAAAAGTAACACTGGTAGGAAATGGAATTGTAGAATTTATCCCCGTAGGGTATGATGTTTCCCGTACGCCTTCATTAATTCTCTCCCATGAACCGGAAAAGAAAGGTGAAGTACCGGAAAACTGGAAATTAGTTCCTCAATTTACGATGACTGATGGCAAGGCAAATGCCTCATTGGATGTTCCAGCCGGAACAAGTCTGTATGGAGGTGGTGAAGTGACCGGTCCGTTGCTGCGTAATGGGCAAAAGATTAAAATGTGGAATACGGATAATGGTATGTATCGGGTTGATGGTGGCTCACGTCTGTATCAAACGCATCCGTGGGTGTTAGGTGTTCGTTCGGACGGGACAGCGTTTGGCGTATTGTTTGATAGTTTTTGGAAGGCTGAATTGATTACTAATTCAGATAAAATTGAATTTAATACTGAAGGAGCACCTTTTCGTACTTATATCATAGATCGTGAATCTCCGCAAGCTGTATTAAAAGGACTTGCCGAATTGACCGGTACTATAAGTATGCCTCCTAGATGGGCAATCGGTTATCATCAGTCTCGTTTTTCTTACGTGCCGGAAGCTAGAGTGAAAGAAGTTGCCAATACTTTTCGTGAAAAGAAGATACCGTGCGATGTAATATGGTTTGATATCAACTATATGGATGAATTCCGTGTATTCACGATCAATAACAGGGATTTTCCCGATCCGAAGCGCATGAATAAGTATCTGCATGATAATGGATTCCATTCCGTGTATATGATAGATCCGGGTGTAAAAGTGGATGATAACTATTTTGTGTATAAAACCGGAAAAGAGCAGAATGCTTTTGTTTGTGATATCTATCGTAATGAGTTTCACGGGAAAGTATGGCCGGGTGCTTGCGCATTTCCTGACTTTACCCGTCCGGAGACGCGCACTTGGTGGTCCGGACTTTATAAAGACTTTATGGCTAATGGAATAGATGGCATTTGGAATGATATGAATGAACCGTCTGTATTTGATGGTCCTGGGGGAACGATGCCGGAGAACAATATTCATTTAGGAGGAGGCAACTTACCTATTGGTAGCCATTTAATGTATCATAACGCTTATGGTCGTCTGATGGTCGAAGCTTCTTATAATGGCATGATGGCTGCTAATCCAGGCAAACGTCCATTTCTTCTTTCCCGCTCCAATATTATTGGCGGACAGCGTTATGCAGCCATGTGGACGGGCGATAACGAAGCTACTTATGAACAGATGAAACTTTCTGTACCGATGTCTATTACATTGGGGTTGTCCGGTCAGCCTTTCAATGGTCCGGATATAGGTGGATTTGCTGGGAATACGACTCCCGATTTGTGGGGAAACTGGTTAGGCTTCGGTGCATTTTTCCCTTTTTCCAGAGGACATGCTTCCTGTGATACAAATAACAAGGAACCGTGGGCATTTACTAAAGATATAGAAAAGGAATCACGCATGGCATTAGAACGTCGTTACCGTTTGCTGCCTTATCTTTACACTGCTTTTCATGTGGCTCATAAAGATGGACAGCCTGTGATGGCTCCGGTTTTCTTTGCCGATCCGAAAGATGAAAGTTTGCGTGCTGAAGAGCAAGCTTTCATGTTGGGGACAGACCTGTTGATAATTCCTGCATTTGCAAAGAATCCTTCTCTACCCAGAGGAATTTGGGAAAATTTATCTTTGGTTAAAGGAGATACAAAAGGTAAATATCAGGCTAAATTAAAAGTGAGAGGTGGCTCTATTATTCCAGTAGGCAAAATAATTCAGAATGTGAATGAAAATTCATTCGACCCATTGACTTTAGTTGTTTGCCCGGATGAGGATGGCAGAGCGGAAGGCTCTCTGTATTGGGACAAAGGAGATGGATGGGGATTTCAGAAAGGAGATTATAAACAGCTAACTTTTAAAGCAGAGTTAGTAGACGGGCATCATCTTATTGTAAAAGTGACAGACGATAAAGGGGAAGACCAAATTGATTTTGGAATGATAAAGGTAGAAGTATTGCATGCTGGTCATACTTATAAATCTTCTGGTGATATAGCTATAGCTAAAGGCATTACAGTGAAATTGTAAAGGAGAATACAATAAATGAGGAGTTCGTTTATTTAATCATCTTCTTTTTGTACTGTTTAGAACTAAACTTCATCCTTATAATCTAAATGTGATTACTAAAAATAGCTTCCAGTCAAAAACATCAGTAAAAAAGGTTGTTGACTGAAAGCGAACCGAAAGCAAAAAAGAGAGATGAGTTCGGTCTCTTTTTTAGAGCCTCTATATTCGTTCAATAGAGCCTCTGTTTAAGTGAAATGCAGGCTTCGTATCACTTAAACAGAGGCTCTGTTTTATTCACCTGACGCGTTCTTTGACTTGTTGTAAACGAAAACCATTCATAAATAATGTGTTAGGGATTGAAGGGAAAAGTGTACCTTTGCCCATCGTTTAACCGGAGAAGACAAGATGACCAAAATAACAGTATTGACTACAGACATCAATGTAGTGTCTATTAATAACGAAGATTATATCTGCATTACTGACATGCTAAAAGCCAAAGATGGCGATTTCTTCATACCAGACTGGCTGAGAAACAGGAATACACTGGAATACCTCGGTATATGGGAGCGGTTGTATAACCCAGGATTTAATTATGGCGAATTCGCCACAATTAGAAATCAGTCGGGGTTGAACAGTTTCAAAATCAGCGTGAAAGAATACGTGGAGAAGACCCATGCTATCGGTATTTAAGCGAAAGCCGGAAGATATGGAGGCACCTATGCATACAAGGACATCGCATTTGAATTTGGAATGTGGATTAGTGCTGAATTTAAAATCTATTTAGTCCGCGAGTTCCAGCGCCTTAAGGAGCAGGAACTCGCGCAACTGGGCTGGAGTGCCAAGCGAGAACTGTCGAAAATAAATTACCGCATCCACACCGATGCTATCAAACAAAACCTTATCCCGGCAGAAGTCACACCACAACAAGCCTCCCGCATCTACGCCAGCGAAGCCGATGTGCTGAACGTTGCCATGTTCGGCCCACTGCCCTCGAATGGCGCGATGCGCATCCCGACCTGAAAGGAAACGTCCGCGACTATGCCACGGTGAACGAATTGATTTGCCTCTCGAACATGGAGAATCTGAATGCCGTATTCATAGGAGAAGGACTTCCTCAGCACGAAAGGCTTGTCCGACTGAACCGGATAGCTATCCAGCAGATGCAGATACTGGAAGATGTAAACAAGAAGTACCTCAAGTAGCTGCTTTTACCAGAATGAACCGATAGATTTTTAGCACGGCAACTATAATAGTTTTCGTCCCGCCCCGCACACCGACTTGTGTGTGGAGTGGGACGTTTTCGTTTACGGCAAGCCATGTACCCCTACATGTACGGATTCGGCTTCCTACCAAATAACAATGCTTGATTTACAATGTGTTATCAATGAAAAAAGGGATGCATCTATGAAGACGCATCCCTTTTTTCATTAATACTACTATGAGTATTTATCAGTTTATTAGAATGTAAGTTGTACTCCTAAGTTAAACACGCGCTGGTTCATGTATGCATCACCGGCGGAGTTGGACTTGATTTCCGGGTCTTGTTGATACTTATCAAAACTTGTCCATGTAAACATGTTGTAAGCATTGAGATAGACACGGAGGTTTGTAAGCCATGAAGGCAACACTTTTGTGGGCACTTGATAGGAGACGTCGATGGTTTTCAAGCGGATGTACCAAGCATCAATCAACCAAAAGTCGGACATATACGCTGCTGCGCTGTTTACAGTTGACGGATTGCTTGTTAAGCGCGGAAATTCGATGGCTTCACCGTTCAGGTAGCGTTCCAATGTCCAGCGTTTCTGGTGTAGAGGTTGGAATTGACTCTTGAAAGGTTCGATACCTGTGCCGTTTACCGAGAAACTGTAGTTGAACGAACCTTGGAAGAGTACGCTCACTGACAATCCTTTCCACGAACCACCGATTGTCCATCCCAGTGTGGTGTTGGGTAAGTTTGGCTTACCAATAGCTCCCTTGTCGAAGTCGTTGATAACACCGTCTCCGTTCAAATCTTTGTATTTCAAGTCGCCGGCTTGGATAGGCACGTCGGTATTGGGCACAGCCGGTGCATTTGCGGCTCCTGCATGAATCAAGTCCACTTCTTCAGGTGTATAATAACCTATCCAAGTGTAACCGAATGGTTGGCCGATAGGACGACCTGTTGCCGACAACCAATCGTATCTTTGTTGTGCTTCGGCATTAAATTCTACCTTATTCTTAGCATACGAGAATACGAAGTTGGTATTGAAGTTGAACTCACCGAAACGGTCTTGATAACCAATCTGTCCGTCGAAACCCATATTGCTGGTGCGTGCCACGTTGATAGGTGAAGTACCCACACCTAAGATCTGCGGTATGTCATTGCGTTTCACAAGCTGATTATATCGTCTATCGTAGAACCAGTCGAAAGTGAATGAGAAGCGATCGAATGCATTGAAGTCGAGACCTATGTCAAACTTCTTGGCTTCTTCCCATGTCACACTGCTATTACCAAGGTCACCTTCCGTAATAGCAGTGGAAGTGACATCGCTTTGTCCGAAATTATAAGCATTATCAGTTGCTGTATATATCTGGTTGTAAAGGTAGCGGTTACCCATAGCTACGTCCGAACCAACAATACCATACGAAGCTCTGATTTTCAATAGTTGGATGAAAGAAATGTTATCCTTGAAGAACGATTCTTCGGAGATACGCCAACCCACGCCAATAGCAGGGAATATTCCGTAGCGGTGTCCTTCGGCGAAACGGTCGGTACCGTTGTATGCAACATTGAAGTCGACCAGATATTTATCTTTATATTTGTAACCTACGGTAGCGGTAAGGCCCTGAAAGTTTTCGGGAATCTTTTCTCCTGTATCGTTTGGATTTTTTTCTACGGTACGGCTTTGGCGGCTATACAGTAACGTGGCACTAACGTCGTGTATTCCATTGAATACGCGTGCATAGTTGATGGAGGCCTGAACATCCAGATTTTTCACAGCCTGGTTGGTTCCGGCCGTCAGAGCATACTGTGAATAAGCATATTGACGGTTGGGATTGATGTTGTACTGATCCGTAGTAGGATCGTAGTGGTAGGTAGGGTACGCATCTTTTCCCCGGTTCACCTTGCGGAAGACTTCGTCGATAGTAGAATAAGCTATGCGTGCATTGGCCGACAATCCTTTGGTGAGCCAATCCATCTTCCAGTTCACACCGTAGAGAATGTTGTTATCGTTACGGCGTGTACGCGTGTAACCTTCGTTAGCCAAACGTGCATTCAATGTAGGTCCGTAACCGTCCACATCTGAAAGGTAAGCATACGATCCGTCCGGATTGAGTACCGGTGCCGAGTAGGGGTGCATAGCGGTGAAATTGTAAATCTCGCCTGTAGCATTCAGACTACTCGGTTCGTTGATATTCATGAAGCGTGAACTGAAGTCCAGGCGCATAGTCAGATTATCAGTAACTGTAAAGTCCAAGTTGGTACGGTAGTCAAAACGGCGGTAAAAATAGCCGGTATTCACATCGTCATCCGCTTTAGCAAAGTTACGAACCAAACCACCTTGTGAGAAATAACCGCCGGAAACAAAGTATTTCAAACGTTTGGTACCGCCCGATACGTCGACATTGATGTTCGACTGCATAGCCGATTTTTTGAACACTTCATCGTACCAGTTTACATTAGGATGCCCGTATGGGTCGGAACCGTCTTTAAACAGTTCCAAATCATGTTGTGTAAACATTTTAGTCAAACCATCGTTAGTACGTGCCTCGTTGACTAACAGGGCGGTGTTGTATGAGTCTAAGAAGTTGGGTTTACGGACAGGTATCTGACCGCCGGCTTCTGCACGCACATGGATCACTGGTTTTCCTTCTTCACCGCGACGTGTCTTGACTACCAACACACCGTTAGCGCCCTTGATACCATAAATAGCAGTAGTGGATGCATCTTTCAATATAGATATGCTTTCAATCTCATTGACATTGATTTGCGACAGCTGTTCGTAACTGTATTCCACATCATCAACCATAATAAGCGGTTTGTTACCGTCCTCATTCAAGGAGCTGACACCACGGATGAAGAAATCGGAAGCATCTTTTCCCGGCTGACCGGAACGTTGCTGACTGAAGAAGCCGGGCAGTTTACCCGATAATGTATTCTGCAAGCTACTTGTAGGAACTCTACGCAATTCGTTGGCTTGAATACCGCTCACGGCACCGGTCAGAGTGATACGTTTCGCGCTACCGCGACCTGTGATAACAACTTCGTTCAGGTTGTTGGCTTCGGAAACCCTCAATGCGATATTCAGTGTGCGCTGATTCGTTATTGCGACTTCCTGATTTTGATAGCCTACAAACGAAAATACCAATGTTTCGCCGCGTTTCACTTCCAGCGAATATTTTCCATCTATATCGGTGATGGTACCCCTTCCGGCTCCCTTTACCAGAATACCCGCCCCGATAAGCGGTTCGTTGCTTTCCCCATCAATAATGGTACCGCTTATCGTAAACGATTGGGAGTATGCCTGTACAATGCAGAGGAGGCACAAGAATGTTATAATTACTCTTTTCATAAGATATTACCAATTAGGGTTTTGAACCATATTCTTATTTTTTATTACTTCCGAATAAGGAATCGGATAGAAATAACGTTTATTGTCCCATTGTACATTGAGCACAGCTTGCGGAACGTAGGTCGTGGAAGTCTGTGATTTAGTGATGTACATTCCTTGAATAGGCTGTGCATAGACCTGTTCGGCAAGTCGCCAACGACGAATGTCCCAATAGCGATGCTCTTCAAAAGCCAATTCAATGCGGCGTTCATTCTGAATCACTTTGCGCATTTCGGCTTGCGTCAAATTATGTGTCAGCCCATTGGTTGTTAGTCCATACAAATTCTTTTCACCAGGTTCGATACCTGCACGTCGACGCAGGGCGATGATAGCATCATATACTGCTTGTGAAGGAGTAGACAAATATTCGTTTTCGGCTTCGGCAAAATTCAGAAGTATTTCGGCGTAACGGAACATCACCCAGTTGTGTTGTGTGTCTTGATATTCGTTGGCTGCTTCGAAATCACCCATAAACTTACGCATGTAATAACTCGTGAGCGAGTATGACGAACCAAGAGGATTATTGGCTCCACCCTGCCATGTTTCCATCGTAGAGTTCACCCATGACGAACCATTGTGTATAATGGTATATTCCAAACGTGGATCACGTTGTGCGTAAGGAAGCTGTTCATCGTACTTATATTTACCTTCTTTGATGAAGTGACCGTCTTTCATAAGGAACGCATCGACTAAATTCTGTGTGGGATTGGTGCGGCCGTTTCCTTGTTTGGCACCGCTAAGTCCCAACGGACCGTTAGCTGTTTCCACCGTCTTATCCATTGCGTTTTCACGGAAGAAGATAACTTCTTTATGTTCGTTTGAATACCAATTGGTAAATACATTCTTGAAATTATCGTCAAGTCCCATGATAGCTCCGTCACCTGTTCCGTACGTGTTAATAAAGTTGCGGGCGGCATCGGCGGCTATTTTCCAACGTTCGCGATCATAAGAGGCATATCCTATCAACTCATTACCAGATTCAATGGGCTTTTCGTTGAATAACGGACTTGCTGCATAGAGCAATACACGAATCTTCAGTGCCTGGGCAGCCTGTGTGTTTACTACGTGTGCGCTAGCGGCGGCGTCAGGTAGTGGCAGCGAACGAAGGTCATCTTTGATATCGTCAAGCTCACTTACAATATACTTGATACATTGCTCGAACGTGCTACGTGGCAATTCGATGTTTTCGTTCAATTCGTACACTTTATCACCGATAATGGGCACTCCACCGTAGCGCTTTACCAATTCAAAATAGAAGTAAGCACGCAGGAACCGGGCTTCGGCTTTCATAGAATCATTGAGCCTGCGTGTATTACCGAGTGCATCAGTGTAAGTAGTGTTGAAAGGTACTACGTCAATGCCACTCAACAGAATGTTTACGCGGCGAATCACCAAATAAGGGTCGCTCCAAATCATATCCGAGTTAATAAGATTGGAGGCACTGTAACGTCCGATGGCCAGTTTGTATACATCAGACTCGGACGAATAGACAGAGAGCGCATCATCGGAAGCGGCATCCAGATAGTCACCATTTACACCGTTGTGTCCATTGCGCATGTAATAGTAAATGCGGTTGAGATACTTACGTACGACAGTTCCGTTGGAGTCGGTCCTCGAGAAGAGGTAATCTTCTGTAAACATATCTACAGGCGTACTCTCATAACTGTCTGTACATGCGGCAGCACTCAATAACAGCATAAATGCTCCTACTGCCCATGTGCCATATTTATTTTGTTTCATATCCATCGTTTTTTATTAGAAGTTAAGATTGATTCCAGTCGTAATGGTGCGCTGTAACGGATAGCTGGTGAAGGTAACTTCAGGGTCTTGCAAGCGGGTACGTGACCATGTGAGTAAATTTTGTCCCTGTACAAATATCTTCACGCGCAGTCCGCCTAAGTAATTACGGCAGAAGTTTTCGGGTAGTTTGTACGATACGGTAGCGTTCTTGAGACGAATATAGTTGCCGTTCTGTACAAAGAGTGAAGAGTTCCAGTTGTTTCCGTAGTTGTACATATTGCCTCCGGCAGTCAGTCTCGGATACGTAGCTGTTTCAGCTGTTTCGGGTGTCCAACGATTCAGAAGATTGGTGTAAGCTTGTCCGTAGCTTTGTCCGATCACTTGGAATCCTTCGAGCAACGTGCGGTCGCTATTATATAAGTCGCGGTTGTAAGCACCTTGGATAAGTGCTGTAACTTCCAACCCTTTCCATTCAAAGCCTAAATCAATACCAAAATAGCAAGTCGGTTTGTCGCCACCAATCACAGTACGGTCGAATTCGTTGATTTCGCCGTCACCGTTCATGTCTTTGTATTTCACGTCACCCGCTTGAATATTGTTGAAGCCGTTCATTACGGGATATCCATCGGCTATATCTTTAGCTGTGAGGAATCCGGTAGCTACCAATCCGTAGATGGCACCGGTGGGTTGACCTGTCATTTTCAGATAGTCGTAAGGTACATATTGCTCGTCCATGAACAACCGTTTGTTCTGTTCCATACTCCAGTTGGCTGATACATAATAGTTCACCTTACCGATGTGATCTTGCCAGCTAAGTTGTGTTTCCAATCCGTAGTAACGTGTTTTTCCGATATTTTCTGTCGGATAAGCAATACCTAATAATTGGATGCTCTTACCACGTGATTGCAATATATCGTAGTAGTAGTCATTGTAATAGTCAGCCGAGAAAGTCAACCGGTTCTTTAATAAGGTTAAATCTAAACCTACATTGACTTTCCTTCCTTTTTCCCATGTCAGGAGGGTATTTGCCAATGGGGATATTTCCGACACTGAACCTCCGTTGCTCATGGATGTACCGTTGCTATACCAGAATCCGCCATCTTCATTGTATCTCTTTAAGTAGCTGAAGTATCCGGCATTGTCGATTCCGTTTCCTGTATGACCGTAGGTGGCACGTAACTTGAGTTGGTCTATCTTTGATGCTTCCATAAACTTCTCTTTGCTGATATCCCAACCCAGACCTACTGCCCAGAATGTTCCCCAGCGACGTCCATTGTCATAGCGGTTGTAATAGCTTTCCGTTACGGCTGCTTGCGCGAAGTATTTGTTATCGTAATTGTATTCAACTTTCTGTCCGATGTTCGACGGAATCATAGGCAGGTCGTAGTTGTTGAGTATGGTACGTGTATCGCCCCAAAGTGAAGCTTTCACACCATGCATACCGAATTGGCGTTCCCAGTCTACATACATTTTGCCATACATATATTGGTACGTTGATACTGAACGGTAACTATTGGTTTGTGAACTTACATCTCCATACTTGTCATAAGCCTCGTTGCCTTGTTGGGTTATGCTGTATTGAAATACTTGTGCCTGTTTGGTACGAACGATAGCGTTGCGCACTTGCGATGAGATGTTTCCCGTTGCACCAACTGAAAGTCCTCTCACCAATTTGTCGAAGTCATATTTCAAATTAATGGTTCCTACGACGTCGCGGGTATTGCTTGAGATATATCCCGAACCAGTGGTCTGTGCATAGAGGTTTTGGGTATACGAAGCGTTACCACCATACGTACCGTTGGGATTTAAGACGGGATAAGCATTGTTGGGAGTCTGCCATACGTTGCTCAAAAGGTCGCTGTATCCTGTCCCCGAAATACCTCCAGGTTGGTTTCCTTCTTCTATACGTCCCATTAAGGACATGCTTACCTTAAATTCATCTGTCACGTTGATGTTAACCTTCGATGTGATGAGATACCGGTTGTACTTGAAATTGGTGTTGTAGCTATTAGCATCGCTCGTCTTGAACAATCCGTTTTCGCTGTAATATCCCAAACTTACAAAGTATTGAGCCACCCGTCCGCCACCTGTTACATTCAGGTTATAGGCTTGCGACGTAGTAGAATTATTCATAATAGCATCTTTCCAATTTACGTCGGGATGCAGATAAGGGGAAGTTCCATTGCGATAGGCTTCGAAATCATCATACGTATAGAGTGGTGATTTGCCATCATTGAGCAATGCTTCGTTGAGCAGATAAGCATATTGATAAGCCGAAAGTGGATTTGGGCCGGATTTCAATGCACTGGATATACCAAACTTTCCGGTGAGTGAGAGATGGAAACCACCTTTTGCATCAGGATTTTTGGTAGTAATAATCAATGCACCACGTGAACTGCGCATTCCTAAAAACATATTGGAAAGGGCATCCTTTTGAATGGTAACCGATTCAATGGCTTCGGGATCTATGGAATACAGGTCACGTTCTACACCGTCGACAATGGCTACAGGCGATTGTCCGCGTGCTGAAATGAGAAACTCCGAATTATCTCCGTAGATACCTCCACCTACATTAGGAATAGCTCCCACTATATCGGATTTAGTATTGGCATCAGTCCGTAACAGTTGCATGCCACGGAAAGGTGATACATTAAGACCTTTCAATCGTCCTTGCAATCCGGTAAGGATGGTAGCTGACTGATATTTTATCAAGTCGTTGGTATAAACCGTCGAAGATGCTCCTAGGGTATTACTTTTAGTGTGATCCACACTGTCTATCGGTGCATCTTGTGCCTTTAGTGCGACGGCAGCTATACATAGTAGTCCCGTCGTTATCATTTTATACATATTCTGTTTCATTATCAGTAGAATATAAGGTTATCACTCGCAATAGAACGTATATATGAATGGTTCCTTCTGCGGAGGAAGAGGTATATTTAACATTACGAAGTCATCATCAGACTGTGTAACGGAGATAGATCCATCGGCATTAGTGAAGGCATATTCAATACTTACAAGCTCTGTTCCTTCAGGTACATTGAAGAACCCTTCCGGCCAGAATGTGATATTGTATGTTTTGGTATACTGATTCTCTCGTTTCATCAGGGTCTTGTCACTCTTCTCATTTACGGTATAACGGTGTCCGTCGCTAGCTACCGCCGTTCCTTCAAAATAGATCTTATCGGCCTTGACAAGTGCATTATCCTCGTCCATGCCTCCTATAAAGCTAAAGGTAACAAAGTCGTTTTGCAATGATGTCAATGGAGTGGTTTTGTTGAAGTGTTCGCTACAGAAGTCAGTAACAAGTCCTTCACCTTCTACTACCTCAAAACATCCGGCTTCCTCACATTTCTTTGCATCCGCGCTTGTACTGAAGTTATCGTCAGTACTGTTAATAAAGAATGATGGTTTGAAACGCAGATTTTTGTTTCCTACCGGTACACGGACATAGATTGTAAAATGAATCTCCCCTGCAACGCCGTTATAGGGTTTTGTCCAATAGGCTGCCCATTCCATATCTTCCAGAATATTGGTACCGACACCGTATTCTTGCATGAGAGCAGCCGACCATGATAATCCTGGTTTATTGCTAGGTTGTTCGGTCGATGGGATAAGCGTCATGTTTTGCTCACCTATATTCGGATCAAATGTATCCTCTGTGTATGAAACTCTGGCATTTTGTGCCAAATTCCAACTCTTAGGAGCCAAAAAACCGAAAACAAGTCGTTTGTCATTGCGCGGGTCTCCTTCAACCTTAATATGTCCATGCATTTTGAAAGTAGCAGTCATCCCGGCCTTTGCATAGTTTACGGCTTTTCCGTCTATCATTTGGGTTATATCGACAGAATCGATAAAGAGGCAACTCATAACGACGAAAGTCATAAGTATAGTTGATAACGCTACGATGTGCCGTTTGCGTTGAAGCAAGCTGATTAATTTCTTTTTCATAAAGCGTTATGATTTTTAGTTTTCTGATATTTTCTTGAATACATAAGTGTAGGTATTCGAACCACACCCGGGGCTATGAGTAATCACGATGTTACGTTCGCCATTGGTAATGGGGAATAGGATATCGGTACTGGCCTGCTCTGTGGCTCCATCCTCTGTGAAATAGAGGCGAAAAGGATAATAGATATCGTCAACTTTCCACGTGCCATTGTGGCGTACCACAAAAGGTAAATAGTTTTCAATTGTGTACTTACCATCTTTCTTCAGGTCAATTTGGAACTGGCTGAAGTCCATGGTTTCGGTAATATCATTACTGTTGCGGCTCACTGTGGTGAGTTGCCACGTGCCTGATATGTCTTTGACCTGCTCCGTGTTTTTGTCAGGATCAGCAGGAGCAGAGAACGTATCACACGATGTCACAAGCAGAGTAGTCAGCAAGGCTATTGCCGCCAAATGTATGCTATGTTTCATATTTTGGGTATTTTATTAATTATAATAGGGATTCTGTAGCAAATCTTTCGACTTCACCGTCTCATTGTAAGGAATTGGGAAAAAGTACATAGCCGGACGCCATACATGCGTGCGTACATCAAATTCTTTCCAAGTCTTTGTTCCGTCAGTGGCGCGAGTGATTTCAATGCCATGCATGGTTTTGCTTTCGGTTTGCGGAGCAATCATCCATCGGCGTACATCAAAGAAGCGATGCCCTTCAAAAGCAAATTCAAGGCGGCGCTCTTCCTGAATGGCTTGGCGCATCTGTTTTTGTGTCATATCCTTTTCAAGTCCGTACATACCATCTGCACCGGGCTCGATGCCGGCACGCTTGCGAATGAGTTTTAATATGGGATAACAACCGAGTTGTTGTCCGCCTAGCGTTTCTTCGAAATCGGGACCATGATATTCATTGGCTGCTTCAGCATACATCAGTAAGATGTCGGCGTAACGTATCAGTGGATCGTTGTGACGGCTTGGATTCCATGTACTACCTTTACATAAGCGATCACATCCCTTGCGTACATAGAAACCGGTGGCAGTGCCTTGGTATACGGCATCGCTTGTCTGCCCTACGCCAATCCATGTGTTAACAACTGTGGTAGCACTGTAAGTATCGTCGGCAGGGACCAACGCACCATCATAAATCACAGTGTTGTTGAAACGGGGATCGCGACTTTTGGCGGGATTCAAAGGATCGAATGTGTATTGGCTATTGTTAATAGGTTTACCGTCAATCATAGGGAAAGCATCTGCCAATTCTTTGTATATGTATCCGCCGTGGCGTGTTCCGGAGTGACTGCCACTAGGTGGATAGTAAGCAGCCTCATGTCCGGACTCACGTTGATACTTACGGTCGAGGATATTGCCGGCAAAGGCTCCGTTATTGTTTTTACCATCATCATCGGTCAAATTGGCATTTCGTGTATCGCCAGCTTGGAATATGACGTAGAATCCGAAACCTGGTTCGGCTTTGCCGTTCAAATCTTTACTTCTAATAAAGAGATTATAGGTTCCTAGATTGATTACCGCACGGGCAGCATCCATTGCCGTTTTCCAACGTTCTTTATCATAAGAGGGATAGCCTACTAATTCTTTGGTATCGGTAGGAGCGAAATCACTTCCATTGAATAATGGACTAGCTGCATAGAGGCAGACACGGGCTTTAAGACCCAGGGCGGCTGCCGATGAGGCACGGCCGTTTTCTTGTCCTGTTCGTCTTATGGGAAGTACATTGAGTTGGACGATAGAGTCACATTGATGGGTCACATACTCTACACATTCCGCCCATGTATTACGTGAGGTTTTCATAGTCGAAGTAGCATCATATACATTATTCCCAATAATTGGTACACCACCGTAGTGTTTCATCAGAATGAAGTAGTACCAGGCACGCAAGAAAAGTGCTTCGGATATGTATTGAGCTTTTCGGCTCTGTACCATCGGTGATCGGTCTATGTTGGCGAGGAATACGTTGCATCGACGAATGTTGGTGTAGCATTTCGACCATGCGTCATCACTTACCGTAACCGGATTAACTGTACCGGTAGCAAACATCATGTTTGTCCAGATGGTAGACGAAGGATAAAATTCAGCTTCGTCACAAGCGCTTTGCAGCCCACCACCATTAGCCAAAAGGTACGTCCATCGGTTGTAGTTGATATCAAACCCGATATCGGTATAAATTCCGGTCAGGAAGTTGGCGGTATACGTACTATCTGCAAAAACGGTCTCACGATTTAAATCCGAAGTTTGGGTTTGATCGAGGAAACTGTCATTACAGGACGCAACTGTTCCTAAAAATAGGAGTAGCATTAATGATTTCATGTACAATTTCATAGTAAAACTTATAAAATTAAAATTAAACAATTTAAAGCCAATAAGCCGAGACTAATTCACGACTTGAATTTGTATTAAGACGATTGACAAGATATACACCACTAAACACAATATTTTTTTTCACGTATTATTATTCAATAAAAAGGTCATTGTATTATTCGAGCAATGATAGTAGATCAAATACATCTAAAGAAAGAGTTATCCGAATTAGTGGTTTTTCATTCCTGAATCGTCTTTACCCTAAATTCTAATAGTGTAACATTATGAGACGCATCTTTTTGTCAACCTTTATGGCTTGTATTATCGGCTTTACAGGTGCAGAAACAAATTAAATAATCTTAAATATCTTATTAAACATGAAACCAATTCATCTTATCCTAAGTATCGCACTCCTCGCTGGAGGAGCATGTGGTGACCAGCAAGAACCTTATTACGGCAATTCAGAAGTGAAGATGCCTCAAATTGATTCCGAATGGAATCTCGAACTAATGCCAAATCGATCAGGACAATATTGGAAAGTGTTCGTCTACAAAGACTTGAAATACAATACCCTTTTCACTCGGTCGTTGGGCTGGAATGGAGGAGACGGTGTGTTCACCACTGGTTTGCCTGACGGGAATATATTTTGGTCGTTCAATGATAGCTTCTATGGCGTAATCAATGAAAATCGTTCACGAGGTAATTGTAGTTTCCCGCGTAATAGTATTATGGTACAAACACCTGGTGAGAAGGATGAAAATCTTGTTTGGTTAGCTGATTACGTACAAACCAACGATCCTAATGCGGATAGATACTATCAGGTACGCACTCACATTCGTCATCCGAAAGCTACACTCTCGGAAGAAAAAATACAAGCTGGAGAAATCGATCAGGATTATCTTTATTGGGCAGGAGATGCTACGATATATAACAATCAGATGCAAATGTTGTGGGGAGCCGTTGATAATACCGATCCGAACAACCTGATGCGCCGCTTCGGTACTTGCTTGGCTACTTATAGCTTGGAAGGAAAGCCGGGCGATGCTACTTACATGAAACTTATCAGTCGTAATGATAACTTTAACGACCACACTTTAGGTTATGGCGACACTATGTGGGAAGACGAAGACGGACATATCTATCTTTACACAACTTCCAATTATAAGGTGGCTGTGGCACGTACCGCTACACGCGACCTTGGCAGCCAGTGGGAATATTATGTGGCCGATCCGCAAGGACATTTCTCGTGGACAACGCAGTACCCCTCAATCCAAGATGCTGAAAACTCTACAATTATCCCTTTGGAAAGTGCGTGCTCTATGCCTTGGGTATTTAAAAAAGGTGATACCTATTACATGATTGGACAATCCATGTGGTTCGGGAGAGACGTGCTGATGTTCCGTAGTAAGCATCCTTATGGGCCGTTTGTTGATCAAAAGACTCTCTTTACATTACCCGAATTTCTTGATAAGATTGGTGAGCAACGTTATCAACATGTTTATATGGTAAATATTCATCCGGCTTTATCACGTACCGGTGAATTGGTGATCTCTACCAATACAGACTGTTCCAACTTTTGGGATAATTTCAATGCACCGGGTAGTGCCGACTTTTATCGTCCTTATTTCTACCGTGTATTTAATTGGGAATCATTGTACGATAACGATGCTCCACTTGAGTAAAAGGATTTACTATCTCTGGCGTTGATTATAAGTTTCACTGGGCTGATGCTGTGATTGATGGTAATTCCATCGTCGTCTCATCTCCTGAAGTTGCTTTCCCAATAGCAGTGCGTTATGCTTGGGCAGATAATCCAATTTGTAATTTATACAATGGAGTTAACCTTCCGGCATCCCCTTTCCGTACGGATGGCTGGCAGGGTATTACTTATGGTAATAAATAAATATAGTTGTTTCGATTTGCCAAGTGAAATAGATGTAACACATAAAAAAAGAACCATGAACAAACTCATTTATTTAGTAATCTTCTCTTTTTTTTCAACAGGTATCTATGCCCAAATGAAAGACCTTGTGCAATATGTCAATACACTGCAAGGTACCGACTCTCATTTCGGATTAAGTTATGGAAATACATATCCTACTACCGGTATGCCTTATGCCATGCATACGTGGTCTGCCCAAACAGGGAAAAATGGAGAAGGCTGGAAATATCAATATGCGGTAGATAATATCAGAGGATTCTGCCAGTCTCACCAATGTAGTCCGTGGATGAGTGATTATGCTGTGTATTCTTTTATGCCGATGGTGGGGAAATTAGTTGTTAATCAGGAGATGCGGGCAACAAAGTTCAGCCACGACAATGAAATAGCCAAGCCGCATTATTATAAAGTGACACTGGATAATGGTATTACTACCGAGATGGCTCCAACTACCCGTGGTGTACATTTGCGCTTTTCTTATCCCTCCACCGAGGACGCCTATCTGGTGATTGACGGATATACGGATATGAGTGAAATCAAGATTGATCCGGCAAAGAGACAAATCTCCGGTTGGGTGAATAACCAACGTTTTGTAAACAACTCTAAGACATTCCGTAGCTACTTTGTGGTGCAGTTCGACAAAGCATTTGAAGATTACGGTATGTGGGAAAATCAGAAAGATGAGATTTTTCCTAAAAAGTTGGAAGGAGAAGGCAAAGGCTATGGCGCTTATATCAAATTTAAAAAAGGAACGAAAGTACAGGCAAAGGCTGCCTCTTCTTACATCAGCGCAGAGCAGGCTGTGATTACACTAAATGACGAACTAGGTAAAGATAAGAATTTGGAGGCCACTAAAATACGCGGACAGAAAACATGGAATGAATTATTGAACAGAATCCAGGTAGAAGGCGGAACGGACGAGCAAATGAAAACTTTCTACTCCTGCCTGTTCCGTGCCAATCTCTTCTCACGCAAATTCTATGAACGTAAAGCTAACGGAGAACCTTATTACTATAGTCCCTATGACGGCAAAGTGTATGACGGGTATATGTATACGGATAATGGTTTCTGGGACACCTTCCGTTCTCAATTTCCACTGACCAACATTCTTCATCCTACCATGCAGGGACGTTATATGAATGCCTTGCTTGCCGCACAAGAACAATGCGGATGGTTACCTTCCTGGTCAGCTCCCGGAGAAACAGGAGGAATGTTAGGTAATCATTCTATTTCGTTGCTGGCAGATGCGTGGGCAAAAGGAATTCGGACTTTTGATCCGGAGAAAGCCCTGAAAGCCTATGCACACGAAGCCATGAATAAAGGTCCTTGGGGAGGTGCCAACGGACGTGGTTTCTGGAAAGAATATTTTGAACTGGGATATGTTCCTTATCCGGAATCAATGGGATCGAGTGCACAGACAATGGAATATGCATACGATGATTTTTGTGGCTACCAACTGGCTAAAATGACCGGAAACAAACATTATCAGGAAGTCTTTGCCCGTCAGATGTATAATTATAAAAACGTATTCGATCCGTCTATCGGTTTTATGCGTGGAAAAAGCGTTGATGGTAAATGGCAGGAACCGTTTGATCCTCTGGAGTGGGGCGGACCTTTCTGCGAAGGTAACGCCTGGCATTATACGTGGTCTGTATTCCATGATGTAGAAGGATTAATAGACTTGTTCGGAAGTGATGAGAAGTTTACCACCAAGATGGATTCGGTATTTACCCTTCCCAACACTATTAAACCGGGAACTTACGGAGGAGTGATCCATGAAATGAAAGAAATGGAACTGGCAGGTATGGGACAATATGCACATGGCAATCAGCCGATTCAGCACATGCCTTATCTGTATAGCTATGCCGGTCAGCCATGGAAAACACAGTATTGGGTACGTCAGATTGTTGAAAGACTCTATAATTCAACAGAAAGAGGATATCCGGGTGACGAAGATCAAGGCGGTATGTCATCTTGGTATATATTAAGCTCATTAGGCATCTATGCCGTTTGTCCGGGTACGGATGAGTATGTGATTGGCAGTCCACTATTTAAGAAGGCTACCATAACGCTGGAAAACGGCAATAAATTCGTGATTGAAGCGAACAACAACAATAAAGAGAATGTCTATATCCAGTCTGCTACTTTGAATGGACGTGTATTGGATAAGAATTTTATAAAATATGACGACATAGCAGACGGTGGTATGCTTCGTTTTGAAATGGGAAGTCTGCCGAATAAAGAACGATGTACATCGAAATATGCCGCTCCTTTCTCTTTGTCGAAAGAATAAGAAACTAAAAAAGTGTAACGAGAATACAGTATGAAAAATAAAGTTTTAACAGGTTTATTATTGGTTTTGATTGGAGGGTGGGGGAGTCTCTCGGCGCAGAGCGCCGGGAGTAATTATGCCCGTCAGGTAAATACCCTGATAGGAACGAAGGGCGTGGGCTTGACTTCGGGATATCTTTATCCCGGAGCTACCTATCCTTATGGAATGGTGCAGTTCACCCCCTCTTATTTTTCCAAACGTTCCGGGTTCGTCATCAATCAGTTGAGTGGTGGCGGTTGTGAGCACATGGGTAACTTTCCTACTTTTCCGGTAAAAGGTAAACTGAAGATGTCTCCGGACAATATTCTCAACTACCGCATCAATATTTCTGAAGAAAAAGGACACGCCGGTTATTATGAAGCAAAGGTACAGGAAGATATCCATGCAAAACTGACAGTAACCGAAAGAACCGGTATGGCGAGTTATGAATATCCGGCCGATCAGCAATATGGTACGGTAATTATCGGTGGAGGTATTTCCGCAACTCCGATAGAGCAGGCCGCCATCGTCATTACTGCGCCGAACAAGTGTGAAGGATATGCGGAAGGTGGCAATTTCTGTGGCCTCCGTACACCGTATAAGGTCTATTTTGTAGCAGAGTTTGATACGGATGCGTTGGAATCGGGAACATGGAAAAGAAATGAGCTGAAACCGAACGCGACTTTTGCCGAAGGAGAATATTCCGGAGTCTATTTTACTTTTGATGTGAATAAGAAGAAAAATATCCAATATAAGATTGGAGTTTCTTACGTCTCGGTAGAGAATGCACGCGAGAATCTGAAAGCGGAGAATACCGGATGGGATTTCCTTCAGATTCAGAATCAGGCAGAATCCAAATGGAATCATTACTTGGGTAAGATCGAAGTAGAAGGAACTAATCCGGATCGTACCACTCAATTTTATACCCATCTGTATCGTTCATTCATTCACCCGAACGTATGCAGCGATGTGAATGGAGAATACATGGGAGCTGACTTCAAAGTGCATAAATCCCGTTCCAAACACTATACTTCTTTTAGCAACTGGGACACCTATCGTACACAGATTCAGCTATTGTCAATCCTTGATCCTGAAGTAGCCTCTGATATTGTTATTTCTCACCAATTGTTTGCCGAAGAAGCTGGTGGTGCTTTTCCGCGTTGGGTGATGGCTAATATAGAAACCGGAGTAATGCAAGGAGATCCAACTCCTATCTTGATATCCAATGCTTACGCTTTTGGTGCCCGTAATTATGACCCGAAACCGATTTTCAAAACCATGAGAAAAGGAGCGGAAGAACCGGGAGCAATGTCACAGGAGGTTGAGGCTCGTCCGGGACTGAAACAGTATTTGGATAAAGGATATTACAACGCTTCTATACAACTGGAATATACTTCCGCTGATTTTGCAATCGCCCAATTTGCCTTACATGCTGTAGGAGATGAGTTTGCAAGCTGGCGTTATTTCCATTTCGCACGTTCATGGAAGAATCTGTATAACCCGGAAACCGGATGGTTGCAATCACGCAATCCGGATGGTTCGTGGAAACCACTGACTGAAGATTTCCGTGAATCGACCTATAAGAATTATTTCTGGATGGTGCCATACGATATTGCCGGTCTGATAGAAATCATCGGAGGCAAAGCAGCCGCAGAAAAACGCCTGGATGAATTCTTTACCCGCCTGGATGCCGGTTACAATGATGCTTGGTTCGCTTCCGGCAATGAACCGAGCTTCCATATTCCTTGGATATACAACTGGGTAGGAACTCCCTATAAAGCACAGGAGATTATTAACCGTGTATTGAATGAACAGTATTCAAGTAAAATTGATGGTCTGCCGGGCAATGATGATTTAGGAACGATGGGTGCCTGGTATGTATTCGCTTGCATCGGACTTTATCCCGAAATACCGGGAGTGGGAGGCTTTACGGTGAACACTCCGATATTCTCATCTGTAAAAGTTCATTTGAAGAAAGGGGATATGGTGATAAAAGGCGGTTCGGAAAAGAATATTTATATCAAGTCCATGAAGCTAAACGGTAAACCGTATGACAGTACATGGATCGATTGGGACCAACTGAATAATGGGGCTACAATAGAATATACTACCTCGGCTAAGCCGGACGTGAAGTGGGGAACTAAAGTGACTCCTCCCTCTTTCCCTTAAAGCAAACCAACGAGGTATATAAGTTTATATCATAAATTTAGGCACGGATTACATAGATTAACGCTTAAAATTATTTTGCAAGAGTACTTATTTATAATATCAAACGTAAGAATGAAAAGAAAACTACAAAACATAGCTTATTTACTGATGGCTGCCGCATTAGTCACTTCATGTGGCGAGAAGAAGCAGACATCTGGATTCCCGGATTGGGCGTGGGCAGATTTCCAGCGTCCGGAAGGTGTTAATCCGATTATCTCTCCTGACACTACGACCCTTTTCTATTGTCCGATGCGACGAGACTCAGTAGCATGGGAAGCGAGTGATACATTTAATCCGGCTGCTACTGTTTATAATGGGAAAGTAGTAGTCCTCTACCGGGCTGAAGATAACTCGGCAACCGGTATCGGATCACGTACCTCCCGTTTGGGATATGCCTATTCTGACGACGGACTACACTTCAAACGAATGTCCCTACCCGTATTTTATCCGGCAGACGACAGCCAGAAAGAGCTGGAAAATCCCGGCGGTTGCGAAGACCCCCGTGTTGCCGTAACAGAAGACGGACTTTACGTAATGCATTACACACAATGGAACCGCAAACAGGCGCGTTTGGCAGTAGCTACCTCGCGCGATCTTCAAACGTGGGAAAAACATGGACCGGCTTTCGCAAAAGCATACAACGGAAGATTCATAGATGAATTTTCCAAATCTGCCTCTATCGTAACCAAATTAATCGACGGCAAACAAGTGATTGCCAAGATTGACGGCAAATACAGGATGTATTGGGGAGAAAAGTTTGTGAATGTAGCCACTTCCACAGACTTGGTCAACTGGGAACCAATGTTGGATGAAAATGGAAAATTCCTGAAAGTGATGGCTCCCCGCGCAGGTAAGTTCGATAGTGACCTGACCGAATGTGGTCCTCCTGCCATTCTTACAGAGAAGGGAATCCTGCTACTTTATAACGGCAAAAATAAGTCGGGCGCCGAAGGAGATACACTGTATACTGCCAACTCTTATTGCGCAGGACAAGCCTTATTTGATGCCAAAGATCCTACTAAACTAATCGATCGCTTGGATAAACCTTTCTATATTCCCGAATCAGATTTCGAAAAGAGCGGACAATATCCAGCCGGAACCGTATTTATAGAAGGGCTTGTATTCCACAATCAGAAATGGTTCTTATATTATGGCTGTGCCGATTCACGTGTGGCAGTTGCCGTATATGACCCTCTCAAAAAATAAAGAAAACGTTCATGAAGAAGATAACAATTTGTAAAATATAGATTAAGACATGAAAAAATTATTTGTATTGATTGCTGCGGCTTGTATGACATGTACTGCTGCGTTTGCACAAACTGTGAAACCTTTTAAGGAAGGTGAGAGAGCAGTGTTTTTAGGAAATAGTATAACAGATGGCGGTCATTACCATTCATACATCTGGTTGTATTATATGACTCGTTTTCCGGATATGCCTATCCGTGTGTTCAATGGTGGCATTGGTGGAGATACGGCGTATGATATGAACAAACGCCTGGATGGTGATATCTTTGCGATGAAACCTTCCGTGTTGATGGTTACTTTTGGTATGAATGATTCCGGATATTTTGAATACAACGGCGATAAACCTAAAGAATTCGGAGAGCAGAAATATCAGGAGAGCATAAAAAATTATCGGCAGATGGAGAAACGTTTTCAGGAGCTTCCTGATACCCGTATCGTGATGGTTGGAACTTCTCCATACGATGAAACTGTACAACTGAAAGAGAATATGCCATTCAAGACAAAGAATGAAACCATCAAACGGCTCGTTGAATATCAGAAAGAATCGGCAGCTAAAAATAATTGGGAATTTACTGATTTAAATGCTCCTATGGTTGCTTTGAATCAGCAATACCAACAGAAAGATCCTACATTTACTCTTTGTGGAAGCGACCGTATTCACCCCGACAACGACGGACACATGGTGATGGCCTATCTTTTTCTGAAAGCCCAGGGATTTGCAGGTAAGGAGGTAGCGGATGTGGAGATTAATGCTAATAATAAACAAGCCGTTAAGTCGGAGAACTGTACCGTTTCCAATATAAAGAAGAACGGAAAAGACTTGAGCTTTGACTATCTGGCAGGTGCTCTTCCTTATCCGTTGGATACTATTGCCCGTGGTTGGGGACAGAAAAAGAGCCAGGCAGAAGTGTTGAAGGTTGTTCCTTTTATGGAAGAGATGAACCGTGAAACGTTGAAAGTAACAGGGCTGAAAGGCAATTATAAATTGTTGATAGACGATGAAGAAATAGGAACCTGGAGTGGAAATGAACTGGCAAAGGGGATTAATCTTGCGGCTGAATCCAAAACTCCCCAATACCAGCAGGCATTAACGGTTATGCACCTGAATGAATATCGTTGGGAGATTGAAAGAACATTCAGAGAATATGCGTGGTGCGAATTCGGCTTTTTCCAGCAAAAGGGATTGTTGTATGCTGATGACAGAAAAGCGATCGAGGTGATGGATGAAAACTTGGATAAAAACGTTTGGTTGAAGGGACGTCGTGATATGTATTCAAAGATGATGTTTGAAGCTGTCCGTGATGCTCGTCAACAGGAAATGGATGTTCTTATCAATAAGATTTATGAAATAAATAAGCCTGTTGTAAGAAAGGTTTTACTTAGAAAGATATGATGTGATAGCAACGTAGAAATACGATAGAATTCTCACCGTAATGAGAAAAAATACTCATACCTATGGAAATATATTCTCATAGGCATGAGTATTTTTTCTCATAGGGATAAGTATGGTTGAGAATTGAATTTTAATTTTTTTTCCAAAAGTCGGAAGTAAAAAGTAGTAATACTGTAAATAACTCCAAACGTCCCAAGAGCATTAAAAAAGAGAGCAGCCATTTGGCAGCATCCGGCAGTTCACTCCATGAAAAGGCCGGACCACATGTGCCGAGTCCCGGTCCCATATTGCCTATACTTGAGATTACTGTTCCGATTGATTCCAAAAAGCCTACTCCTAGGCCCATCATGACAAGTACACTGATAATAACAATGACCGCATACAAGAAAGTGAAAGCTAGTACGGTAGACTGTATAGAAGGGGAAATGACTTGCTTGTTTATTCGTACCGGGAGCACGGCATTAGGGTGAAGAATATGCTTGAATTCGTTTTTTGCAACCTGAAGCAAAATAACCATACGAATACATTTGATACCTCCGGTTGTACTGCCGGCACAAGCTCCGATGATCATTACTATTACAAGACATCCCCAAAGGATAGAAGGCCATAGCATATAATCGGCTGTGGCAAATCCCGTAGAAGTTTGCAAGGAAATCACTTGGAATAGTGATTTACGGAACGCTTCTTCTATGGAGATAGAAGAAGTCTGATGGAGCCAGACTGCAATAAATATAGTAAAAAAGGAAACACACAAGAAATAGAATTTCAGTTCTGCGTCATGAATGAACTTTTTTATTTTTCCATTGAACATCAACAGTAATAGCGTGAAGTTGATACCCGAAAGAAACATGAAAGTAGAGATTACATAATCGATATAGGGTGAGTGATAATATTCAATACTCGCTTGTTTGGTAGAAAATCCGCCAGTGCTGGTAGTTGTGAAAGCATGGCATATACTATCGAATACGCTCATACCACCAAATGCTAATAGGACAATTAATGTTCCCGTCATTCCGGCGTAAATCCCCCAAATCCATTTGGCAGTGATACCAATACGGGGATGTACTTTGTCATGAGTAGGGCCGCTGGCTTCTGCTGCAAACACCTGAATTCCACCCACACCGAAAATCGGTAGAACGGCGATGGTGAAGAATACAATACCCAAACCACCTATCCATTGCGTCATAGCCCGCCAGAAAAGTATTCCATGAGGCATTGACTCTATATTATTTAAAATAGTGGCACCCGTGCTGCTGAACCCGGACATCGTTTCAAAGAATGCATCCGTGATACTTGGGATATATCCTCCTATATAATAAGGTAGCATTCCGAAAAGAGAAAAGGTAACCCATGCTGCACTGACTATGACATATCCGTCACGGCGATTCAGGGATTTCACTGCATCTTTCCCGATAGCGAGCAACAAAACCCCGATGCAGGCGGTGATGGCTGATGAAATCAGGAAGCTCTGCAAGTCGTTCTCTTTATAGAAAAGAGAGACCCCTCCACAACATAACAGCATGGCTGTTTCTATCAGAAGCAGAAAACCCAGAATCCGGAATATCATCTTCGAGTTAATCATAGACAAGTAATTTATTTAATAATACTTGATACTTACTTAGTTAAAGAACTTCTCAATCTTTTTAATCATCATGCTTAGGCAGAATACGACTACATGGTCGCCGGGACGGATTTGCGTATCACCTGTCACCAGGATACCTTCTCCGTTACGGATCATTCCTCCGATGGTGGTGCCTTTGGGAAGTCCCAGGTCTTTAATCAGGTGTTTGGTTATTTTAGCCCCTTCCGGTACAGTGAATTCGGCAACGTCCGCATTGGCAAAAGTCAGGCATTTCACGTTAGACACGTCGGCATCCAGCATCATTTGGTAGATGTGGCTGGCAGCAATCATTTTTTTATTGATAACCGTGCCGATGTCGAGACTCTCTGCCATACCGATATAGTCGATATTCTCCACTTCTGCCACCGTCTTTTCCACTCCCATACGTTTGGCGGCGAGACAGGCCAGAATATTCGTTTCCGAGTTGCCGGTCAAGGCTACAAATGCTTCGGTATTCTTTAGACCTTCTTCGATAAGCAGGTCCATGTCGCGACCGTCTCCGTTGATAATCATTGTCTTATCATCCAGTAGTTCTGTCAGGCGGTTGCAACGGTTCAGGTCATTATCCACTATTTTCACCTGCATATAGTCCGGCACATATTGTGCGGTACGGACTGCGATACGGCTACCTCCCATAATCATTACATTGCGTACGTCGGCATAGTCTTCTTTGCCGGCTATCTTACGTATATAAGGAATGTATTTGCGGGTAGTGGTGAAATAAACAATGTCATGCAATTTAATAACATCGTCTCCGCGAGGGATAATCGTTTCCGTTCCGCGTTTGATAGCTACTACGTGGTAAGGAATGTTGGGGCCGCCTAGCTGATGCAGCGGTATATTCAGGATTTCAGCCTTTTCGCGCATCTTCGTACCAATCAGGATCAGCGAACCTCCACAGAACTCCCACCATTGGCGTACCCAGCTCATGCGCATGGAAGATACGATTTCTTTAGCAGCCAGCATTTCCGGGTAAATCAGAGAATCTACTCCCAGTTTCTGGAAAAACTCTTTATTTTTAGGCAGAAGATATTCATAGTTGTCGATACGCGCCACTGTCTTTTTAGCTCCCAGGTTGGTGGCCAGCATACAGGCAGTCATGTTGCGGCTTTCGTCCGGTGTGACTGCGATAAACAGGTCGGCTTCTTTGACGCCTACTTCTTTCAATCCGGAGATGGAAGAAGGAGAAGCGGCAACAGTCAGCAAGTCAAAGTTGGCGCTAAGAGCACTTAGTTTCTCTTCGTCATCATCCATCAAGATAATATCTTGCTTCTCGCGCGATAACAGCTTGGCCAAATGGGTGCCTACGTTGCCGGCACCGGCAATAATAATCTTCATGTCAATTGATAAATTCTTTTATTTTAGTCAGAATTCCTTCTTCATCCATGCCGCACAGTTGGTACAGTTCGGCAACTGAACCATGTTCTACAAATATGTTAGGGATACCGATACGCTTCACGGTCGGTTTGTATTCGTTGTCTGCCATAAATTCGAGGACAGCGCTACCCATACCGCCTCTGATAATTCCATCTTCGATGGTCAGGATACGTTGGAATTTACGTCCTGCCTCGTGCAACAGCTCTTCATCCAGTGGTTTCAGGAATCGTAAATCGTAATGAGCGATGGACAGTCCTAAATCAGCTTCTGCCCGGGTGATGGCACGGGCGGCTATGTTTCCTATCGGTCCGATAGTAATCACTGCAAGGTCGCTACCCTCTTTCAGTTTTCGTCCTTTTCCTACCGGAATTTCTTCCAGCGGACATTTCCAGTCCACCAGTACGCCGCGTCCACGGGGATAACGGATCACGAACGGTCCCTTGTCCGGCAATTGTGCCGTATACATCAGACGACGTAATTCGTGTTCATCCATGGGGGAACTGATAGTCAGATTAGGGATCGGACGTAAACATGCCATATCAAAAGCCCCGTGATGAGTGGGACCGTCTTCGCCAACCAGTCCGGCGCGGTCGAGACACAAAACAACAGGAAGATTCTGAATCGCTACGTCGTGGATGATATTATCATGCGCCCGTTGCATAAAAGAAGAATAGATATTGCAGAATGGTTGCAGTCCGTCTTTTGCCATTCCTCCGGAGAAGGTAACTGCATGTCCTTCGGCAATACCGACATCGAAAGCGCGTTTTGGCATTTTCTCCATCAATATATTCATCGAACAGCCGCTGGGCATGGCGGGAGTGACACCGACAATCTTCGGGTTGGCTTCGGCAAGCTCCACCAGTGTATTTCCGAATACGTCCTGGAAAAGCGGGGGCATTCCTTCGGTGTTGACAATGAAACGTTCGCCGGTGACGGGATCGAATTTGCCGGGAGCATGCCATTCGGTGGCGTGTTTCTCTGCCGGTCCGAATCCTTTACCTTTGATAGTATGCAGATGCAGGATTTTAGGTCCTTGCATATCTTTGATATCACGTAATACTCTTGCCAGGTTCTTTACGTCGTGTCCGTCTATCGGGCCGAAGTAACGGATATTCATCCCTTCAAAAATATTCTGTTGCTGTGCAGCCATCGATTTCAGGCTATTTCCGAAACGGATGAGCGCTTTGCGGCGTTCTTCGTTTAAAATGCCAAGCTTGAACAGCATGCGCGAGAGCTTGAAACGTAACTGATTATAGCGGTTGGAAGTTGTCAGGTTGAAAAGATACTGTTTCATGCCTCCTACGCTGCGGTCGATTGCCATATCATTGTCATTCAGGATAATGAGCAGGTTGTTCGACGTGGCAGATGCATTGTTCAGTCCTTCAAAAGCCAGTCCGCCACTCATTGATCCGTCGCCGATAATGGCTACTACATGGCGTTTGGCGTCTCCTTTCCGGGCGGCTGCGACAGCCATACCGAGAGCGGCAGAAATAGAATTGGAAGCGTGTCCGCACGTGAAAGTATCATATTCACTTTCTTCCGGAGACGGGAAAGGGCGGATTCCTCCGAGTTTCCTGTTTGTAGAAAATGCTTCACGGCGCCCTGTAAGAATTTTGTGGCCGTATGCCTGATGTCCCACGTCCCATACAATACGGTCATAAGGTGTATTATAGACGTAGTGCAGAGCTACGGTCAGTTCTACGGTCCCCAGGCTGGCTGCGAAATGTCCGGGGTTGCAGCAGAGTTCTTTAATAATGTCTTGCCTTAGTTCACCACATACTTCCGGCAGTTGCTCCACGTTTAGTTTTCGCAGGTCTTCAGGATAGTTGATCGTATTTAGCAAGTTATATATCGGTTCATTCTTCATGATTCGAGGAAATTTAGTGCAAAAATACGAAAAGAAAGTATATTCGGCCTCCTTTTTTTATAAAATCTTATCCGGCATAGAGACGTATCTGTTTTTCCATACTCCCTAAGATCATTGAATCGTGAGGAAAAAGAGGGCGGAAATAGTTTTTTGATTACTTTTGCACATGAAACGTAATGAAATGATGGAAAATCGTATGAACTTTCAAACATCTGTAGAATTACCTGCCGGGATGCCATCTGTCAGTCATGCAGACCATATTCTTCTGATGGGGTCCTGTTTTGCGGAAAATATCGGACGGCAATTGATGGATGCCGGATTTCAACTGGACCTGAATCCTTTTGGTATTCTTTATAATCCTTTATCCGTCTCATCTGCTTTGAGGGAGATTATAAGGAATAAGGAATACAACGAACAAGATTTGTTTGCCTACAAAGATTTATGGCATAGCCCGATGCATCATGGCTCTTTTTCGGCTTTTACGCCCGAAGAGACATTGCATACAATAAATTCACGCCTTCACCATGCTTATAAGAAACTGCCGGAGTTGAACTGGCTGATGGTGACAATGGGGACTGCCTATGTTTATAAACAAAAGGAGAGTGGACAAGTGGTAGCCAATTGCCATCAGTTGCCGGAAAGTCATTTCTTGCGTTACCGGCTAACTGTTGAAGAAATTGTAGAAGATTATACAGCACTCATCACCGAAATGGCCGCCCGGAATCCGAAACTAAAATGGCTGTTTACAGTCAGCCCGATCCGTCATATACGCGACGGGATGCATGCCAACCAATTAAGCAAATCGACTCTGCTGCTCGCCATCGACCGATTGCAACAACTGTTCCCGGAGCGAGTGTTCTATTTCCCCTCTTATGAAATCATATTAGACGAATTACGTGATTATCGTTTCTATGCCGACGACATGTTGCATCCGTCTCCTTTGGCGATTCGTTACCTCTGGGAACGCTTCTCCGAAACCTTCTTTTCTGCTGAAACAAAGAAGGTTATCGTAGCTGTGCAAGACATCCGCCGGGACTTGGCGCACAAGCCTTTTCATCCCGAGTCAGAGGCGTATCAACGCTTTTTAGGACAAATAGTGTTAAAAATAGAACGACTTATCGGAAAATACCCGTACTTAGATTTTCAAAAAGAAACAGAACTATGTCATATGCGATTGAATCCATAGCCAAAAGTATCGGTGCCCGCCGTGTGGGCAAACATAAAGCGACTATTGATTGGCTGTTAACAGACAGCCGCTCTTTGAGTTTTCCGGAAGAAACTCTTTTTTTTGCTTTAACTACCAAACGAAACAGCGGAGCCCGTTATATTCCCGATTTATACGACCGGGGCGTGCGTAATTTTGTAATTACGGAAGAAGACTTTAAATTAATTGAGAATGGAGAGTTGAGAATGGAGAGCTCTATGCAGCATGATGGTGCGCAGCCAACTATCAATTCTCAACTATCGACTATCAATTTTCTTATCGTTCCCAATCCTCTGAAAGCTTTGCAGAAGCTTGCCGAAGCACATCGTGATAAATTTAAAATCCCTGTGATCGGTATCACCGGCAGCAATGGAAAAACCATTGTGAAAGAGTGGTTGCATCAGTTACTTAGCCCGGATCGTTGCATCGTTCGTTCTCCACGCAGCTATAATTCGCAGATCGGAGTCCCACTTTCTGTGTGGCAACTTTCTGAAGAAGCCGAACTGGGTATTTTCGAAGCCGGCATTTCCGAGATGGGAGAGATGGGAGCTTTGAAACGAATGATTAAGCCTTCCATTGGTATTCTGACCAATATCGGTGGTGCTCATCAGGAAAACTTCTTCTCCTTGCAAGAGAAATGTATGGAAAAGCTGACGCTTTTCAAAGACTGTGATGTCGTGATTTACAACGGCGATAACGAGTTAATCAGCAATTGTGTCGCAAAATCAATGCTGACGGCGCGTGAGATTGCCTGGAGCCGTACCGACATTGAACGTCCGTTGTATATCAGCCGTGTGACCAAGAAAGAAGATCATACCGTCATATCCTATCGTTATCTGGAGATGGATAATACTTTCTGTATCCCTTTCATTGATGACGCTTCTATTGAGAATGTACTGAATTGCCTGGCAGCTTGTCTTTACCTGATGACACCTGCCGACCAGATAACCGAGCGGATGGCCCGTCTCGAACCGATTGCTATGCGTCTGGAAGTGAAAGAAGGAAAGAATAACTGTGTATTGATTAATGATAGCTATAATTCAGACTTGGCATCATTGGATATTGCTCTCGATTTCCTTGTACGCCGCTCGGAAAAGAAAGGCTTGAAACGGACGCTTATCCTGTCGGATATACTGGAAACCGGACAAAGTACCGCTACGCTTTATCGACGTGTGTCGCAATTGGTACAGAGCAAAGGTATCAATAAACTGATTGGCGTAGGGCAGGAGATATCTTCTTGTTCCGCCCGTTTTGATGATGATCTCGAACGCTACTTCTTCCCTAATACAGAAGCACTCCTTGCATCCGATATATTCAAGTCACTTCATTCGGAAGTAATCTTGGTGAAAGGTTCCCGTGTGTTCAACTTTGATTTGGTATCCGAAGCCCTCGAATTGAAGGTACATGAAACCATTCTCGAAGTAAATCTCGGAGCGATGGTAGCCAATCTAAACCATTACCGTTCTATGCTCCGTCATCCGGAGACAAAGGTGATCTGTATGGTGAAAGCATCAGCTTACGGAGCCGGTTCATATGAAATAGCCAAGAGTTTACAGGAACACCATGTCGATTATCTGGCCGTAGCCGTTGCCGACGAAGGTTCCGAACTCCGCAAGGCAGGTATTACCGCTTCTATTATCATTATGGACCCGGAACTTACTGCATTTAAAACCATGTTTGATTATAAGCTGGAACCGGAAGTTTATAATTTCCATCTGCTCGACGCACTTATCAAAGCTGCGGAAAAAGAAGGAATCACCAACTTCCCCATTCACGTGAAACTCGATACGGGTATGCACCGACTCGGCTTTGCGGTGGAGGATATTCCATTGCTTATCCGTCGACTGAAGAATCAGAGCGCGGTGATTCCCCGTTCAGTATTCTCTCATTTTGTGGGAAGTGATTCGTCGCAGTTCGACGGTTTCACCCGCGGACAGATTGAATTGTTCGAGAAAGGCTCGCAAGAATTACAGGCCGCTTTCTCTCATAAGATTCTCCGTCATATCTGTAATACGGCAGGAATCGAGCGTTTTCCCGAAGCACAGTTCGATATGGTGCGCTTGGGAATCGGACTTTATGGAGTTAGCCCGATAGACAATTCGATTATACACAATGTAAGTACGCTCAAAACCACCATCCTTCAGATTCGGGATGTTCCTCAAGATGACACAGTAGGATATAGCCGGATGGGACATTTGGTACGCCCTTCCCGCATTGCTGCTATTCCTATCGGTTATGCGGATGGACTGAACCGTCACTTGGGACGCGGCAACGCCTATTGCCTGGTGAACGGAAAGAAAGCTCCTTATGTCGGGAATATCTGTATGGACGTCTGCATGATCGATGTGACGGATATTGATTGTCGGGAAGGCGATCAGGCTATCATCTTCGGCGATGATCTGCCGATTACGGTGTTGTCCGATAAGCTGGATACGATCCCTTATGAAGTGCTGACAAGTATATCGACACGGGTGAAGCGGGTATATTATCAGGATTAGAACTTTCTAATAACCCTGTGTTGTCATAAAAAACAGGGTTAATCCATGTAACCTGTGGTGAAAATGATTATATTTGCAGCAACTATTAAAAACCTCTTATATCAAATAAACTTATGACAAACTTATTATTGTTAGGCTTTTTGCCTAGTGGTTCCGAATGGATTATTATTGCTTTGGTTATCCTTCTTCTTTTTGGTGGAAAGAAAATTCCTGAACTGATGCGCGGATTAGGCAAAGGCGTAAAGAGCTTCAAAGACGGTGTGAATGAAGCGAAAGATGAAATAAACAAGGCAAAAGACGAGTTGGACAAACCTGTAGATCCTTCTAAGAACTAAAAGAGTACAACATACGGATGGCAGAAATGACCTTTTGGGATCATTTGGACGAATTGCGTAAGGTACTTTTTCGAGTAGTTGGAGCTTGGTTTGTATTGGC
Organism: Bacteroides luhongzhouii; assembly: GCF_009193295.2. Taxonomy (NCBI): domain Bacteria; kingdom Pseudomonadati; phylum Bacteroidota; class Bacteroidia; order Bacteroidales; family Bacteroidaceae; genus Bacteroides; species Bacteroides luhongzhouii. Next base: position 2,590,943 of record NZ_CP059973.1, read on the forward strand.
GATAGGCTATTTTATTGCTATGCCCTACCTCTTCGACCATGTAATACTTGCGCCTTGCCACAATGATTTCATATTCTACGATTTATTACGGCATATCGGTAAAACATTTGATTTGACTGATGACTTCTTCACGCAACAATTTTATGTGAAGCTGGTCAATATCAACTTGGCTGCTCCTTTCTTTATTCACATGTCGACTGCATTTTGGATGTCGGTAGTGACGGCTATGCCTTATATCTTTTTTGAAATATGGCGTTTCATCAATCCCGCCCTCTATCCGAATGAGAGAAAGGGCGTGCGTAAAGCATTGACTATCGGAACATTGATGTTCTTCATCGGTGTACTGCTAGGTTACTTTATGGTTTATCCGCTGACTCTCCGTTTCCTTTCTACTTATCAGTTGAGTTCGGAAGTGGAGAATATCCTGTCGCTCAATTCTTATATCGACAATTTTATGATGCTGATTCTCTGCATGGGATTGGCTTTTGAACTTCCATTGGTTACATGGCTGCTTTCTTTAATGGGAGTGGTCAACAAGTCCTTCCTGCGGAAATACCGCCGTCATGCGGTTGTCATTATAGTGATAGCAGCTGCTATTATTACTCCGACAGGAGACCCGTTCACCTTGAGTGTTGTAGCTATTCCACTTTATCTGTTGTACGAGATGAGTATTTTGATGATAAAGGACAAGAAGAAAACAGAAGAGGAAGTTGAAGATGAAGCTGGAGATGAAGTTGCCCTGTCCGAAGAGTGAAGCGATAGAATCTTATGAAATCCTTTTAGCAGTTTGCCGGGCGGAAGATACTTATCTTGCCGTAGGATATAAGCAAATGCGCGACTTGCTGGAGCGTATTTGTCGTGCGCAAATGCAAAACGAAAGTTTACAGATGACCGACCTTTCCGCACGAATCAGTTTCGTGGCGGCTAAGGTCGGTCTCTCTGTTGCAGAGCAGAACCGGCTGCATACTTTCCGGCTCACTTCGAATGCTATTCTGAACCGCCAGCAGGAGCCCAACCGGGAACAACTCTTGCGCGATGCGAAAACGTTAGCTTTCTTTATTCGTAAACTCCTGGAAGAGGATATTCCCTTGGAGCTATACCGGTTACTTCCGCGTGCGGATGCCACCTACCTGGTTGCGCCCCCTGCCCGCGAACGGGTGCAGCGGATGCGTGTCTGCTTCCAGTATGCTGATGAGCAATATTTGTATGTGACTCCCTTGGATGAAGTCTCGGAGAAACCATATCTGGTTCGTTATAATATTCCTCAAATGAATGAAGAGTTTGCAGAAACGTGCAAACTGCTTTGGCGACATGCCCAAGTCAATTTATTGGATGTTGCAGTGGATGAGACAGGAATCCTGACTCCTTCTTTCATTGTACTCGAACCGGATTATTTACTTGATATCAGTTCTCTGGCAGAGTGTTTCCGTGATTACGGGCATCATCCGGCCAATTATTTTCTTTCCCGTCTTCAACCGATCGAAAATGCCCGACCTCTGTTACTGGGAAATATAGCCAATCTTTTCCTGGACGAATGGATTCATGCGAAGAGTGAAGATATAGATTATCGTACCTGTATGCAGAAAGCTTTCCGGCGTTATCCTATTGAATTGGCTGCCTGTTCCGATTTGCGTGACAAAGAGAAAGAACGCCAGTTCTTTGAGGACTGTAAACTGCACTTCGATCATATTCGTGAAACGGTCAATGATACCTTTCATGCAGCCGGTTATGAACTGGACAAGACAGATGCCGTGCTCGAACCGTCTTATATCTGTGAAGCACTTGGACTTCAGGGACGTCTTGACTATATGCAGCGGGATATGTCTTCTTTCATAGAAATGAAATCCGGTAAAGCGGATGAATACGCTATCCGGGGGAAGGTAGAACCGAAGGAGAATAATAAAGTACAGATGTTGCTTTATCAGGCAGTCTTGCAATATTCAATGGGAATGGATCACCGGAAAGTGAAAGCCTATTTGCTTTATACCCGTTATCCGCTTCTTTATCCTTCCCGTCCTTCGTGGGCAATGGTACGTCGGGTGATTGATTTGCGTAATCGCATTGTAGCCGATGAATATGGCGTCCAATTGCGGAACAGCCTGGAATATACGGCACAAAAACTGGAAGAAATCAATGCTTCCACCTTGAATGAACGAGGATTGAAAGGACGTTTTTGGGAAACATACCTGCGTCCCTCTATTGATAACTTTCAATCGAAACTAAAAGCTCTTTCCCCACTGGAAAAGAATTACTTCTATGCGGTTTACAACTTCATTACAAAGGAACTTTATACCTCAAAATCCGGTGATGTGGATTATGAAGGACGTACAGGGGCAGCTTCTTTATGGCTTTCTACATTAGCGGAGAAATGCGAGGCAGGAGAAATTATTTATGATTTGAAAATAAAGGAGAATCATGCTGCCGATGAACATAAAGCCGGACTTACTTTTTCTTTCTTTAAAAAGGAAAAGGCTGGGAAAACTTTGTTGAATGAAGCTGCCGTAAATGATATTACTGGGGATAAAGCTATTGGAGATGATATTACTGGAGATGAAACCTCTGAAAGTAAGACTGTCAGAAGTGAAGCTCTTGAAACAGAGACTTTTCTCCCTAATTTCCGTCAAGGCGATGCCATTATTCTTTATGAACGAAACTGCGATACAGATAACGTCACCAATAAAATGGTTTTCAAAGGCAATATCGAGTACTTGACAGAAAATGAAATAGGTATTCGCTTGCGTGCCACCCAGCAGAATTCATCCGTACTTCCTGCCGAAAGCCTTTATGCGATAGAACATGATACAATGGATACAACATTCCGCTCGATGTATCAGGGCTTATATGCTTACCTTTCTGCAAAGAAGGAGCGTCGTGACTTATTGCTGTCACAACGTCCTCCGCGGTTTGATGAATCATTGGATTCCATGATTTCCCGTTCGGAAGACGATTTTACGCGAGTTGCTCTGAAAGCAAAAGCCGCACAGGATTATTTCCTTCTTATCGGACCTCCGGGAACGGGTAAGACTTCGTGTGCCCTGAAGAAAATGGTGGAGACTTTTCATGCAGATAAAGATGCGCAGATTCTTTTGCTTTCATATACCAACCGGGCTGTTGATGAAATCTGTAAGTCGTTGGCTTCTATTGCTCCGGCAGTTGATTTTATCCGTGTGGGAAGTGAATTATCATGTGATGAAGCCTACCGCGGACATCTGATTGAAAATGAATTATCCTCTTGTAACCGTCGTTCGGAAGTTTACGAACGCATCCGGAATTGTCGGATTATGGTGGGAACGGTAGCGGCTATTTCCGGTAAACCGGAACTATTTCGTCTGAAACATTTTGATGTAGCCATTATTGATGAGGCTACCCAAATTTTGGAACCGCAGTTGTTAGGCATCCTCTGTGCACGTGGAGAAGACGAAAAGGATGCGATAGATAAGTTTGTGTTGATCGGAGATCATAAACAACTGCCTGCTGTAGTGCAGCAAAAGACGGAGCAATCGGTCATTTATGATGAATCTTTACTGTCTATCGGGTTGACCAATCTTAAAGATTCCTTGTTTGAACGCCTCTACCGGAACTGTACTGCAACGGTTCAACATATATTGTCTTCATCGGAGCAGTCGTCTCCATTGGAACAATCATATCCATCATTCGCAGCTCAGCGCTCCTGCGATATGCTGTGTCGCCAAGGGCGAATGCATCCGGAAGTTGCTTTGTTTGCTAATCGTGCTTTTTATGGAGGGCGTCTGATCCCTGTCGGCCTGCCTCACCAAACAGAATCATCCGATACTATTTGTCGTTTGGCTTTTTATCCCTCTGTACCCGAAAAGGTGGGAGCATCTGCAAAGATCAACTATTCGGAGGCGCGCATTGTTGCCGACTTAGCTGTTCGCATTTATGAAGATCATCAGACAGATTTTGACGAATCCCGTACTTTAGGAATCATTACCCCTTACCGGAGTCAGATAGCACTGATTAAAAAAGAAATAGAATCATTAGGTATTCCGGTTCTGAACCGAATCTTGGTTGACACGGTAGAACGGTTCCAGGGAAGCGAACGTGATGTAATAATCTATTCCTTCTGTGTCAACTACCCTTACCAACTAAAATTTCTATCCAATTTGACGGAAGAAGAGGGTGTCTTGATCGATCGGAAACTGAATGTAGCCTTGACCCGTGCAAGAAAACAGATGTTCATCACGGGAGTCCCCGAGCTACTCGAACGCAACCCACTCTACAAAAGTTTATTAAAATTAATAGAAGGCTCCTGAAAAATTGCATCATTTTTGCAGATGTTAGTTTTTATTCTCTCTTTATGCGATTCATTAACACCTCTATATTGAACAAACGCCTATATTTGCAACACGTTTTTTTCATAGAGATTTAGATTTAAGGTTAGAAGAATTGTGGAAGTCGTGAGACTTCCCTTTTTTTCATCTTAACGTTTACTATACTTCATTATAGGAATGCAAAAACACTGTTTTTAGTGTTTCGGTTAAAAAATTTGCAAGAGGATGATGCAGGATAAGTAAACCTAAAAAGCCTTCTTCGTGAGAAGAGGCTTTTTTATTTTTCATTTTTTGAATAATTGGTTAGAAAACAAAAGAGTAACTCGGCGACGAGTTACTCTTTTGTTTTCTAACGATTCTATCTGTACGAATAGATTTAATCCAATACGATAGGTTTGTATTTCGGAACTAAAGCCTTCATGATAACCCAACCCAACAGATAAGCTACTGCACATACGCAGAAGATAACGAAATATCCGGCCGGTTTACCTTCGAATCCCATGAATGTCATGGCAGGGTGTACAAATTGTGCCCCTTGTTCCAACAGCTCTTTCGTCATTTCCACTTCATGACCGTCAACCATCGTTGTTCCGGAAGCATACACGAATAAGTTACCTGCCACTTTCTGAAGAATCATAGAGCCTACGCCTCCTGCCATACCACCTATACCGGTGATACTTGCAATAGCTGTTCTTGGGAACATATCGCCTACGGTAGAGAATATATTGGCCGACCAGGATTGATGAGCAGCTCCACCAATACCGATTAAGATAACCGGGAACCATGGAGAAACAGTACCTAACGGTTGTGCTAACAGTACAACCAGCGGGAAGAAGGCGAAAATTAGCATCGCTTTCATACGGGCTGCATACGGATTCATACCCGTTCTGTTGATGAAGATAGTAGGTAGTTTACCACCATAGATAGATAACATAGTCACTGCATAAAGTGTAAAGATCAACGCCATACCCAACGGGTCGGAGGTTTTGATACCGAATTGAGTATTCAGATAAGACGGAGTCCAGAAAAGGAAGAACCACCATACGCCGTCAGTCATGAACTTACCGAAGACAAAGGCCCATGTTTGTTTGTAGCTGAAACATTGCCAAAACTTCATTCTCTTTTCATCTTTCTCGTCTGTCATCGGAGCACTGCCTACTTCGCGATGGTCTTGCTCGATATAGTCAAGCTCTGCCTGATTGACATGTTTGCTTTTCGATGGGGCATCATACATAAACACCCAGAATCCCATCCAAATAAAGCCAAGTCCACCAATTACGATAAATGCCATTTCCCAACCGAACATTTTTGCCAGGATAGGAATGGTAAGAGGAGCGATCAACGCACCGATAGATGCACCGGCATTGAAGATAGAAGTAGCGTAAGCACGGTCTTTTTTAGGGAAGTATTCCGCGGTTACTTTAATGGCGGCAGGGAAGTTACCAGCTTCTCCTAAAGCAAGGATACAGCGGGCAGCGAGGAAGCAGTACATACTGACCGTAGCAATAGTCACCACTACATCTCCTGTGGCACCTGCCAGTTCTGCTGCGCTATGAAGACCTACCTGTGCTTCTGTGATAACACCACAAACGGCATGAAGACAAGCACCTGCCGACCATACACCGATAGCCCATAGAAAACCTTTTTTAGTTCCCATCCAGTCGACAAAACGACCGGCAAACAGCATACATATAGCGTATACAATGGAGAAAACAGAAGTAATAGTACCGTAGTGAGATTCGTCCCAGTGGAATTCCGGTTTGATAAATTCATCCCACGTCAATGAGAGAACCTGACGGTCGAGATAGTTAACTGTAGTAGCAAAAAATAGCATAGCACAGATGGTCCATCTGTAGTTTGTCATCTTTTCACCTGTTTTTTGAAATGCATTCATGATAATGGATTTAAATAGATTTTGTTTCGTTGACAAAGGTCGGTATTTCGACTGAATTTTATTTGTAAAAATTGGTCAAAATCATGTATTATTCGTTGCATTATAGTTGGATTTTGTTACATCCTATATATAATATGGTAACGAGGTGTTTGTTCTCTGGGGGAAGAATACGTAAAATCCGGAAAACTTCATCCCTTTCTCTCGGAAGAGAAAAGGATGAAGTTTTTCGGATCATTGATTATATGTATGAACAGGAATACGCAACGGTTAGCGCATTTCTGTATATTTGATCTTGTCCATGTCTCCGTAGTCGAGGTTTTCACCTGCCATACCCCAGATAAACATGTAGTTGCTTGTTCCGGCAGCAGCGTGGATAGACCATTCCGGTGACATAATAGCTTGCTCGTTCTGCATCCATACGATGCGTTCTTCTTGAGGTTCGCCCATGAAGTGACAGATAGCATTTCCAGCCGGTACATTGAAGTAGAAGTATGCTTCTACACGACGAGAGTGAGTGTGTGCCGGCATAGTGTTCCATACGCTACCCGGTTTCAACTCTGTCAGTCCCATCTGCAATTGGCAAGGGCCTTCTTCAAGTACGTTGTTAACAATCAACTGGTTGATAACGCGGTCGTTGCTTTCTTCCAGCTTTCCGGCAGCAAATGAGTTTGCTTTCAGTGAGCCTTTGCGTCCGTCGATAGTAATCAATTGAGTCTTGTATTCCTTGTGAGCAGTAGCCGAGTTGATGTAGAACTTGGCAGGATTGCTGGAATCTTTGCTCTTGAAAGTCACTTTCTGTTTGCCTCTACCTACGTACAGAGCATCTTTGAATTTCAGCGTATATTCTTTACCGTCTACCGTTACGATACCTTCGCCACCAATGTTGATGACACCCAGTTCGCGGCGTTCGAGGAAGAATTTAGATTTCAACGGGTCGATTGTTTCAAGTACCAATTCTTTTGTTGCAGGTACTGCGCCACCGAAGATCAGACGGTCATACATAGAATAAGTAACGTTGATTTCGTTCGGGACCATTACTTTTTCCATCAGGAAGCTACTACGCAAGCGGTTAGTATCGTACGTTTTCACGTCTTGCGGACTGCAAGCCACTTGCATCTTGTAATTCACTTGGGCAGAAGCAGACATCGCTGCGATACCCAACATCATTGCAATTGCTAATTTTTTCATCATCTTTTCTTTATAGTATTTATATTATTCTTTATTGGTTGATGCGTTTTTTGCGTCGTTTCTGGTCATGCGGATACGGTTGTAGATAGCCATTCCGAGTGCCAGTGCCACGAGGATGGCAGGGCCGATAATCTTCAGACTGTAAGTCAGGTGGAAGATACCCCAGCAGAAGAGGCTGGAAGCAAAGTCGAGTGCTCCACCTTCAAAACCGGCGGGGATATTCACTGTCGGGTCGCCTGTTGCGGCATATACGTCTTTGGCGGCCAGTGTGAAGAAACCTGCCAGGCCGGTTACGAAATACAGGCCGATTGTCAAAGCTACCAGGCCGATGATGAATGATTTCACTACGTTCCCTTTTGTAATAGGCAGAATCATCGGGAACAAGTAGAACATACCTGCCAGAGAAGCCAGCGGTAAGAAACGGTTGCCCGGAAGGATAACAGCCAGGAAGATAGTGACAGGGATCAACAGCAGAGATACCACCAAGGTAGTCGGGTGACCGATAACCAGTGCAGGGCTCATACCGATGCTCAATCCGGTGTTATTCTTATATTTCTTAGCGATCAGTTCGCGGGTAGCGTCAGAGATCGGTTTCAAACCTTCGATAAAAAGACTGGTGATACGTGGAATCAATTCCATCACCGCACCCATCTTGATACCCAGACCCAATATACTTGGGATACTGTCCACTACTTCTTTCCAACTTCCGCAGCCCAATGCACCGATACCGCAACCAATTACGATACCCAAAAACAGCGGTTCACCCATCAATCCGAATTTCTTTTTCAATCCTTCAGAATCGATATTCAGTTTGTCGAATCCCGGAATTTTATCCAATAGTTTATTGATTATAAGAGCAAACGGAACGAAACTTTGGCAGAACGGTTGAGGAATAGAGATGCCGTCCATTTTATCATAGAACTTCTGGAAAGCAGGAGCAGTCATATCAGCCATTACCAGCGTAATGATGTAGCAGATGATGGCAGCGAAGAATCCCCAATAGATATTGTCGGAAGCAAAGTACACGATAGCACCGATAAATGCGAAGTGCCAATAGTTCCAAAGGTCGATATTGACGGTACGGGTTGTTTTGGTAAGCAACATTAATAAGTTAACTCCCAAGCAAACAGGGATAATGAAAGCACCGACTGAAGTGTTGTAAGCTACCGCCGCAGCAGAAGGCCAACCCATGTCGAAAATTCCCAATTCCAATCCGTAGATTTCAACCATTTTACTTAATGCCGGACCCAGACTGCTGGTGAGCAATGCCGTCACTACTGATAAACCAACGAAACCGACACCAACCAACAAACCGCTTTTTAGCGCTTTGGGAAATTTAATACCGATACATACTCCTAAAATCGTGAAAATGATTGGCATCATTACTGCCGCTCCAAGACCGATAATGTACTTAAATACTTCTTCCATTCTGTTCTATTTTTTCTCTGTTTTAATGATAAATTACCTGTGTTTCCCCAGAGGGTATTAGTTGTAAACCGTGCCAAAAGTAAGACCTTTTTTGCTTTCTTCCAAAACGAAACTCTTAATTTATGAGATATTGCATCAAAAATGGACATTTTTGACGTTTGCGTGCACAAAATTAGTCGTTTCCGTGCACGAAAAACAAAAAATGCACCTACTTGACTAAAAAATCCCACTGGGTTTGGAGGAAAAACACTACTTTCGTAGCGTGAAAAAAGACTATGTTGAATCCTTAAAATAACAAACCATGAGACTAACTCCTTTTTATAATTTTTTTATAGTGGCTTTATTGGTTACAATGACCGTTTCCGTATCGGCACAACAGGTAGACAGCAAGCTTCCCTGGTCTGTACGACTGACTGAATCGGAAATGATCCGTTACCCCGAATCCTGGCAGCTCGACTTTCAGCCGAAACTGAAGTGGGATTATTGCCACGGACTTGAACTGGGAGCCATGCTCGATGTGTATGATACTTATGGCGACAAGAAAATTCGCGATTACGCTATCGCGTATACAGATACAATGGTGCACGAAGACGGAAGCATTACCGCTTATAAATTAACCGATTACAGTCTCGATCGTATCAACTCCGGAAAAATCCTTTTCCGTATCTATGAGCAGACCAAAAATCCTAAATATAAGAAAGCGCTCGACTTGCTTTATAGCCAGTTTGAAGGACAACCGCGTAATGAGGACGGTGGTTTTTGGCATAAAAAGATTTATCCCCACCAAATGTGGCTGGACGGAATTTACATGGGAGCTCCTTTCTATGCGGAATATGCATTCCGTAATAATCTTCCGCAGGACTATGCAGATGTAATCAACCAGTTCGTCACTTGTGCTCGTCATACATACGATCCTAAAAATGGTCTTTATCGTCATGCGTGTGATGTAAGCCGCACCGAACGTTGGGCGGATCCGGTGACCGGACAGTCGAAACATACGTGGGGACGTGCGATGGGATGGTATGCGATGGCATTGGTGGATGTGCTCGAATTTATTCCGCAGCATGAAGCCGGAAGAGATTCTTTGCTTGATATATTGAATAATGTAGCTGTGCAGGTGAAGAAACTTCAGGATCCGAAGACCGGAGGATGGTATCAGGTGATGGACCGGAGTGGTGATAAGGGAAATTACGTAGAATCTTCCTGTTCCGCCATGTTTATTTATTCGCTCTTTAAGGCTGTTCGTTTAGGATATATTGATAAGTCTTATCTGGATGTGGCATTGAAAGGCTACAAAGGATTCCTGGATAATTTTATCGAAGTGGACAACAACGGATTGGTAACCATCACCAAAGCTTGTGCAGTGGCAGGATTGGGAGGAAAGGTATACCGTTCCGGCGATTATGACTATTATATTAATGAAACTATCCGCAATAACGATCCTAAAGCCGTAGGACCTTTTATTATGGCTAGCTTGGAATACGAACGTTTACAAAAGTAATTTCCGACGATGAAAAGGACTATTTTTAAAGGAATGATGTGTTTGCTTCTACTGGGTGTGGGAGCAACATCTGTTTATTCACAACAACAGCAACGCAAAGATACATTAGTCGTGGCACGCGACGGGACAGGGGAGTATCGTAACATTCAAGAAGCCGTGGAAGCTGTCCGCGCTTTTATGGACTATACGGTGACGATTTATATCAAGAACGGTATATATAAAGAAAAACTGGTCATTCCTTCCTGGGTAAAGAATGTGCAATTAGTGGGTGAAAGTGCAGAAAAAACGATTATCACTTACGATGATCATGCTAATATCAATAAGATGGGTACTTTCCGCACTTATACGGTAAAAGTGGAAGGAAATGACATCACTTTCAAAGACTTGACGATTGAAAATAATGCGGCTCCACTGGGGCAAGCGGTAGCTCTTCACACCGAAGGTGACAGACTGATGTTTGTCAACTGTCGTTTCTTGGGAAATCAGGACACTATTTATACAGGCACCGAAAGGGCTCGTCTCTTATTCACGAATTGCTATATCGAGGGAACTACCGATTTTATTTTTGGCCCTTCCACCGCCCTATTCGAATATTGTGAACTGTATAGTAAACGTGATTCGTATATCACTGCTGCTTCCACTCCTCAAAGTGAAGAGTTTGGTTATGTTTTCAAAAACTGTAAGCTGACAGCCGCTCCGGGAGTGAAAAAAGTATATTTGGGTCGTCCGTGGCGTCCTTATGCGGCAACGGTCTTTATCAATTGTGAGTTTGGTAATCATATCCGTCCCGAAGGATGGCACAATTGGAAGAATCCGGAGAACGAAACAACAGCTCGTTATGCCGAGTTCGGAAATACAGGTGCGGGCTCGGATACTTCCGGGCGTGTGATGTGGGCTAAACAGTTGACAAATAAGGAGGCAATGAAGTATACTCCACAAAACATCTTTAAGGAAAGCAGTAATTGGTATCCTTATAAATAAAACAAGTAATATGGACAATCGTTTGTCGGTTTGTTAATCCGGTTTCATGCTTTGATACATTTTGTTTCACGGTGAGAAACTAAAGTTTCCACTAAGGGGAAACAATGGTTTCATTACGGGGAAACTATAGTTTCCCTATATGGAAACTATCAGTTCCAAGCCATTGAAACTAAAGTTTCAAGTAATAAATAAGAGGTGACAGGTTGAATAAAGAACCTATCACCTCATCTAACCCCGATGAATAAGGCTTTTGCTTGATGGCGGTGATAGAGGAAAATGATTTTTTTGTATGGAGAGTAGCATAATAATAATAGTAGGTGGATATGAAGACACAAAGACATAAAATGATGGGGTTGCTGGCAGCCGTTTTTATTCTTTTTTCTGCATTTCGTGCAGACAAACCGGTAATCACTATCTTTATGATAGGCGATTCGACAATGGCTAACAAGAAAATAGACGGAGGAAACCCCGAACGTGGTTGGGGAATGGTACTTCCCGGATTCTTCTCCGAAGACATACGGATAGACAATCATGCCGCCAACGGTCGAAGTTCCAAGAGCTTTATCAGCGAAGGACGCTGGGAAAGAGTAATTTCTAAAGTGAAAAAAGGAGATTACGTTTTTATTCAGTTCGGTCATAACGATGAGAAAGCAGACTCTACCCGTCACACCGATCCGGGTAGCACTTTTGATGAAATTCTTCGTCGGTATGTGAATGAAACCCGCGCCAAAGGTGGAATTCCGGTATTGTTCAACTCTATCGTCCGTCGAAACTTTGTGCAGCCGAAGGATGATGCCATCGCAAAAGATGTACGTCGCACACCGGGGGAAAAGGAACAACCGAAGGAAGGAACTGTTTTGTTCGATACGCATGGTGCCTATCTGGATGCTCCCCGCAATGTGGCAAAAGAACTGGGAGTGACTTTTATCGACATGAACAAAATCACCCACGACCTGGTGCAGGGACTTGGACCTGTAGAATCAAAGAAGTTGTTTATGTTTGTCGAACCTAACCAGGTGCCGGCTTTCCCGAAAGGTCGTGAAGACAATACTCATTTAAACGTATACGGAGCACGAACAATTGCCGGACTGGCAGTGGACGCTATCGGCAAGGAAATTCCGGAACTGGCGAAATATATCCGTCATTACGATTATGTGGTGGCCCAAGATGGTAGCGGTGATTTCTTTACCGTACAGGAAGCAATCAATGCTGTTCCTGATTTTCGCAAAGATGTTCGTACCACTATCCTGATTCGTAAAGGAACTTATAAAGAGAAGCTCATCATTCCTGAATCCAAGATTAATATCTCTTTGATTGGAGAAGACAGTGCGATACTGACTTATGACGGTTTTGCAAACAAGAAAAATGTATTAGGCGATAACATGGGAACTTCCGGTTCGTCCAGCTGTTACATCTATGCCCCTGATTTTTATGCGGAGAATATCACATTCGAGAACTCATCAGGCCCCGTAGGACAAGCAGTTGCCTGCTTTGTGTCTGCCGACCGTGTCTATTTTAAGCACTGTCGTTTTCTAGGTTTCCAGGATACGCTCTACACATACGGTAAGCAAAGCCGCCAATATTACGAAGACTGTTACATCGAAGGAACGGTTGATTTTATTTTCGGTTGGTCTACGGCTGTTTTCAACCGTTGCCACATTCATAGTAAGCGGGACGGTTATGTCACCGCTCCTTCTACTGATAAAGGCAAAAAATATGGCTATGTATTCTATGATTGCAAACTGACTGCGGAACCGGAAGCCACAAAAGTGTATCTGTCTCGTCCCTGGCGTCCGTATGCGCAAGCTGTATTCATCCATTGCGAACTGGGGCAACATATTCTTCCCGTTGGCTGGAACAACTGGGGCAAGAAGGAAAACGAAAAAACTGTCTTTTATGCCGAATATGAAAGTCGGGGAGAAGGAGCCAATCCGAAAGCACGCGCTGCTTTCTCCCAACAATTGAAGAATCTGAAAGGATATGAAATAAATGCTGTTTTGGCGGGAGAAGATGGATGGAATCCGGTAGAGAACGGAAACAAACTGATAACGGTAAAGCGTTGACCAGCTGACCAGGTAAAGAAACAAATGACTAAATAAAAAACAAATTAGCCGGTACAGAAGCAACGATAGCCGCGGCGGAAGTACCAATTAAACGGGCAGATGAACAAAAAACAGAATCCGACAAGATATTTTGTTTTTTGTTCATCTGCCTAAAATAGATAACTTGTCTTATAGAATGGCCCGATTCTGTTAAATAGCCGCTAAAGATTGCATTAAACTACAAGTATTTTTCTATCTTTACGCCACAGAACCGAGTGATATGATGAAGAAAACCTTAATTTCAGTAATCCTTTTGCTAGCTATTGTGTTCTCAACACATGCGCAGCAACACTGTTTTTTCACCCACTATTCTACTGAAGATGGATTATCCCAAAATACGGTGATGAACATCTTGCAGGATCACAAAGACAACCTCTGGTTTGCCACCTGGGATGGCATCAACCGTTTCAACGGTTATACCTTCAAAACATACAAGGCCCGTCAGGGAAACTACATCAGTCTGACCAATAACCGCGTAGACCGTATATATGAAGACCGTTACGGCTTTCTGTGGTTGCTGACTTATGACAACCGTGTTCATCGTTTCGATCCGAAGACAGAGACTTTCGAACAAGTGCCAGCTGCCGGAGAGGAGGGAAGTACTTTCAATGTACATACCATTGAAGTGATGCCGAACGGAACCGTCTGGCTGCTGACGGAAAACGACGGAGCCATCCGCATCCTGACGCATCCGGATGAGAATAATCGCTTGACATGGGATATTTATTCCAGTAAGACGGAACTGTTTCCTTCTTTACATGTATTCAAAGTTCATCAGGATAAAGCAGGCAATGACTGGCTGTTGACGGATAATGGCCTCGGTATGATCCATCCCGGAAAGAAAGAACCGGATTCCTATTTTACGGAGACAAAAGGAAAGTTTGGCGGAATGAACCAGGCTTTCTATGCTGTGCAGGAACGTGACAAAGATATTTGCTTCGCCTCAGACCATGGACGTATCTGGTCTTATCAGAAAGAAAGTGGAGAATTTACGTTGATCGAGCTTCCCACAAAAGGACAGATCACCTCCATTCATCCCGTTGCACCAGACGTATCCGTTATTACCACCGATTCGGATGGTTTCTTTACTTACAACCTGCGAACAAAAACAAATGTACATTACTCGTTCCTGACTTGTAGGGCGTTACCCGCAAAGCCGATCCTTTCTGCTTATGTAGACCGTTCCTCGGAAGTGTGGTTCGAACAGGAAGAACCGGGCGTTGTAGCTCATTTCAATCCCTCGACCGGAGTGGTGACCCGTGAACAAATTCCTATAGAATACAGTAATCCTGAACGTTCCCGTCCGGCTTTTCATATCCATGAAGACGTAAACGGTTATCTTTGGGTACATCCTTATGGAGGAGGTTTCTCTTACTTCGATCCTCAAAAGAAATGTTTGGTTCCTTTCTATAACGGACTGGGTAGCCGTGACTGGCGTTTTTCCAATAAGATTCATTCAGCCTTTTCCGACAAACAAGGTAATCTGTGGCTTTGTACCCACTCTAAAGGATTGGAGAAAGTGACTTATCGAAATGTACCCTTTGCGATGATGACCCCTATGCCTCATGAACACGAATCGTTGCATAATGAGGTGCGTGCCCTGTGTGAAGACAAACTGGGAAATTTGTGGGTTGGCTTGAAAGACGGTATACTTCGTATATATGATGCAGGCAAAACTTATAAAGGATACCTCACCGAAAGCGGCACTATCTCTATCACCGGTACTCCCATGCAGGGAACCGTTTATTTTGTTATTCAAGACTCAAAAGGAATCATCTGGATTGCGACAAAAGGAGACGGCCTTGTTCGTGCCGAGCCGACTTCCTCTAACGGAATGTCCTATAAACTGACCCGTTATCTTCATCGTGAGGATGATATGTACAGTTTGAGCGATAATAATGTATATTGCGTCTATGAAGATCATTATGGCCGTATCTGGCTGGCAACTTTTGCCGGAGGTATCAATTATATCACGGAGAATGAAGCAGGAAAAACATTGTTTATCAATCACCGGAACAACCTGAAGGGCTATCCTATTGATCCTTGTTACAAAGCTCGTTTCATCACTTCCGATAATAACGGACGCTTGTGGGTAGGAACAACTACGGGTGCCGTTGCTTTTGACGAGGACTTTAAGAAACCGGAGGATGTGCAGTTCTATCATTTCTCCCGTATGCCGAATGATACGCAAAGTTTGAGTAATAATGATGTCCATTGGATTATCTCCACTAAGAAAAAGGAACTTTATCTGGCTACTTTCGGTGGGGGACTCAATAAACTGGTATCTATCAGTAAGGACGGTCATGGAGAATTTAAATCATATTCCGTACTGGATGGTCTTCCATCCGATGTCCTGCTTTCCATCCGCGAAGATAGTAAGCAGAATTTATGGATTAGTACGGAGAATGGAATTTGTAAGTTCATCCCCTCTGAAGAACGTTTTGAAAGTTATGACGAACGTAGTATTACTTTCCCTGTACGCTTTAGTGAAGCCGCTTCGGCATTGACTGCTAAAGGAAGTATGCTTTTCGGTGCCAGTGGCGGAGTCTTTATATTTAATCCTGACTCTATCCGTAAGAGCAGCTATATCCCGCCTATCGTATTCTCCAAACTGACAGTGGCCAATGAGGACATTACCCCCGGAGTCAACTCATTGTTGAAAGTGGATATTGACGACGCTGATAAATTGGTGCTTTCGCATAAAGAGAATATTTTCTCCGTTCATTTCGCGGCACTCGATTATACCAATCCGCAGAATATACAGTATGCTTATATTCTCGACGGATTTGAGAAACAATGGACCTTTGCCGACAAACAGCGTAGCGTGACTTATACGAATCTTCCGAAAGGAGAGTATGTGCTTCGCGTCCGTTCTACCAATAGCGATGGTGTGTGGGTGGATAATGAACGTATCTTGGATATTGTCATTCTGCCTTCTTTCTGGGAAACGCCGATGGCTTATGTGCTTTATATACTTTTCATTCTGATTATTATTCTTGTGGCTGTTTATATCCTGTTCACCATTTACCGGTTGAAGCATGAAGTGTCGGTCGAACAGCAGATTTCGGATATAAAACTGCGCTTCTTTACGAATATATCCCATGAGTTGCGTACTCCGCTTACGTTGATAGCAGGTCCGGTAGAGCAAGTTTTGAAGAATGATAAATTGCCGGCTGATGCCCGCGAACAGTTGGTTGTGGTTGAACGGAACACCAGTCGTATGCTTCGTCTTGTTAATCAGATATTGGACTTCCGTAAGATTCAGAATAAGAAGATGAAGATGCAGGTACAGCGAGTGGATATTGTGCCTTTCGTGCGCAAGGTGATGGATAATTTTGAGGCTGTAGCCGAAGAACATCGGATTGATTTCCTGTTTCAGACGGAAAAGGAGCATCTTTATCTTTGGGTGGACGCCGATAAGCTGGAAAAGATTGTATTCAATCTACTTTCCAATGCATTTAAGTATACGCCAAATGGCAAGATGATAACGATGTTTATTCGTGAAGATGAGAATACTGTTTCTATCGGTGTACAAGATCAGGGAATCGGAATTGCGGAAAACAAAAAGAAGTCCTTGTTTGTCCGTTTTGAGAATCTGGTAGACAAGAATCTGTTCAATCAGGCTAGTACGGGTATCGGACTTTCATTGGTGAAAGAGCTTGTAGAGATGCACAAGGCTACTATTTCCGTGGATAGTCGTTTGGGAGAAGGAAGTTGTTTCAAAGTCGATTTCCTGAAAGGGAAAGAACATTATGATAAGGAAGCCGAGTTTATCCTGGAAGATACGGATGCTCCGGCAAGAATGGGGCAGGTAGTGGATATAGCCAACTCTTCCATTCAGTCTGAAACGCTGGTGGCCGATGATTCGGAGAAGATAGAAGATGTTTATGAGGAGGAATCTGCAAAAGAAGAAAACTCTAAAGAACTGATGTTATTAGTCGAAGATAATCAGGAATTACGTGAATTCTTGCGTAGTATATTTTCTCCGATGTACAGGGTAGTGGAAGCTGCCGATGGCAGGGAAGGAGCGAATAAAGCATTGAAGTATCTCCCGGATATTATTATCAGTGACGTGATGATGCCCGAGAAAGACGGTATCGAAATGACGCGTGAACTGCGTGCGGATATGACGACCAGCCATATACCTATTATCTTACTTACTGCCAAAACAACGATTGAAAGTAAACTGGAGGGACTGGAATACGGTGCGGATGATTATATAACGAAGCCTTTTAGTGCTACCTATCTGCAAGCTCGTGTGGAAAATCTGTTGATGCAGCGTAAAAAACTGCAAAGTTTCTATCGGGATAGCCTGATACATATCAATATTTCTGCCGGTCAGGAGGATACACCTGTTGCTACGGATGTGCCATCGGCAGAAGAAGATACTTCCGAAACTGTACCTGCAACGCTCGATATGTCTCCCAACGACCGCAAATTTATGGATAAATTGGTGGAATTAATGGAGCAGAATATGGATAATGGTGAACTGGTGGTCGATGATTTGGTTCGGGAACTGGCTGTCAGCCGCTCTGTCTTCTTCAAGAAACTGAAAACACTAACCGGACTGGCTCCTATCGAATTTATCAAAGAAATGCGTATCAAGCGGGCCACGCAATTAATAGAGACCGGAGAGTTTAATATGACGCAGATTTCATATATGGTCGGTATTAATGATCCGCGTTATTTCAGTAAATGTTTCAAGGCGAAAGTTGGGATGACGCCAACGGAGTATCGGGATAAAGTGGGAAGATAATAAGAAAGGCTATCATTTATCTGATAGCCTTTCTTATTCAATATGTATTTTCGGACATTCTATTCTCTTATTATTCTTTCCAACGTGGATCGCCTACATTAGCTGTAAACAATGGATCCTTAATTCTGAAGTCTCCATTTTCTGCGTCGACAAACAACTCGTCAGATTTGCTACATTCTATCCCGTCCATTGTGCTGTCAAATGTACAATCGGAGGTGACATAGACCTTACTATAGGTACATTTGTTCTTTACATTACAAGCTTTGATTGTATTGGTTGTAGTTCCTTTGGCAATGATTGTATTTTCCATATACATACTTGTGTCAGCTTCTTTATTAGATAATTCGAGAAATGCTTTTGTGCTACCGATTCCATAAAAGGTACAGTCGCTGACTTTTATCTGCGATTGGTTAATCAGATAGAAGTATTGTTGAGTGATATTCATCACTGTACTGTTTGTCAGTTCTATGACAGGAACTTGCGCAACAGCTGATTCTTTAAATGCAAACAGGGCTGCAGAGCTTCCGTTGATGATACAATTATTGATAGCTGCTTTTCCGATACGTACAACTGAACCGTTCTTTGCGCGAATTACACCCTTGCTCTTCTCTACTACACAGTTTTCTACTAATACAGTGTTAATATCAGCATCCACATCCTGAAGGTTGAACATATAATCACCTTGTGGATCGATATGCAAGTTGTAGAAACGTATCATATCCTTTGTTCCTTCTGCTGTAATGGTTTTAATTTTCATCGTGGCTTGTGCCTCGCCACCACTTGCTCCCCAAAATATGATTGAAGTTATGGAGCTAGGAATTGTAACTTTCTCATTGAAATCAATAGCTGTAGAGTGAGGGATGACAAATACTATATTTCCACTTTGTGCAGCAAGTACCTCGTTTGGATCATCAGCAGCAGTAAGATATACAGGTGTGTAACCATCCGGGAAGTTTTCTGTAGTTTGGAATGATTTCTCACCTCTCAATACATCTTCACCGTTAACAGTATTGTATATACCGATAGTGTATGCGGTAGAAGCTGCCAGACCTGTAAGTTGATAACTGCCTTTTGCATTCATTTCCGAAGAAATTGGAATGTTTGTTACTGTTGAAGTCTCTGTGTTCGTCAGTAAGAAGTGGGTTACGCTCTGATTCTTTTTCCATGTGATAATGGCAGTAGAACCAGTGATGGTTGAGATATCCTCAATTAACTGTTCTGTCTTGGTCTTAAAGCTTGTATTTTCCGGATATACCCATTTGGAAGGTGAAGCTGTTTCAGAGCATGAACGGATACGAATATAATAACTGGTATTTGCATCCAATCCTTCAATAGTGTACGGAGAGCTTTTTATACTCTTATCCTCTCCGAAGATAACAGATCCTTCCTGATAATTTTCAGCTGTAAGTTCAGAAGTATTTACTTCAATGATGTAATAATCTGTATTGATCGTATTATTCCAAATAACTTCTGCATTGTTAATGCTAGGGCTGACTGCCAATTTAGTACTACGGAACAGACGGTTATAGGCACTATCTGTTTCCCAATCATTTGCTTTCTCACACGATGAAAGCATTACGGTCAGGGCTATAAAAAGCCCTGATAAAACCGTGTATCTTGTTGATTTGATAAAATTCATGTTCATGAGATCAGTTATTGAATGATATTCATAATTTATTAGAAATTATAAGAGTTCTCTATGTAACCGTTGGCATCCGAAACAGTCTTGGAGCCTATCGGTAATAGATGTCTATTTTTGATCGTAGCATTTAAACCACTGCTGATATCATCTACATACTCAAGATTTGTATCATTGGTTGTTTTACTAGTATCTGCTACTCCCTTCTTCCATTCATAGTTGGTTCCCCAACCGGTAACATATTCATAACCTGCAGTTTTAGCTGCTTCCTTCACTTTATCAGGATCTTCAAGGTCTCTAAGTTCATTAGGAATTTGTTCAGTACGCCAAGTGATACTATTCATGTCAATTGAATACGGATCATCTGTCTTCATTTTATAGAAGATAAATTTGGGAGCAGTCTCAATCATAGCTTTGTAGTCTGTTCTGAATTGATCCAGCTTTTCGGAAAGTGTTCCCCAACGTATCAGATCATATTTACGAACACATTCACCTGCAAACTCCCATGCACGTTCTTGATCAAGCGCTTCCATGAAATTGTTTCGGGCGGATGCTTCAATAGCGTTTTTAGCGGCATTTTGGGTAGCAGTGTCAAAGGCACGGATATGTACTTCTGTCAAAGCTTCAAGTGCAGTTTTTGTAGTGGTACCATTGGGATTGCTGCCTTCTAATCCATACAAGTTATACATCACTTCAGCATACATTAATAAAATATCGGAATAACGCATCACTACCCAGTTAATACCTGGAGCCCATTTCTGGTCTGTGTTTTGTGCCAAAGAGATGATTGCATCATCCATTTTACGAATGTCCCATTTTGCTACATAGGCACTGAAAGGAGCATTAGAAAGCAATGTCTCTTTTATAACAGCTTTATTGTCTACTGTCGTTTGTTTTAATTCATAGTAGGCGCATGTAATATCTCTACGGCTGTCGTTATTATCAAAAGATAAAATATAAGAAGCTGTAAGTCTGATATTACCACTGCTATTACCTTTTGCGCCATATTTGTTGCTGGCACCATTGATACGAACTCCGGTACTGTAACCCATTTCGCCAGATCTACCTAATCCGTGAGCTACCTCATATAGATTTTCATAATATTTAGTATCCAGTGTCCGCTTATTGATTAAGTCCCATTGGTTTTCAAAAGATGGATTCAACTTATGAACTTGTTTGCTTACTACAATATCCAAATGTGCTAATGCACGTTCGTGCAATTTTTGAACTTCTGCTTCTGACGGACGTTGAGTAGGGAATTGTCCGTCACTGCAAGTCGGATGGTTTCTATAACCTGTTTTTGCTTGTTCGCGGATGCTATATCCGGCGCGTGATAAAGCAATACGTGCAAATAATCCATGTGCAAAACCTGCAGTGGCATGCTCTGTTGTGTATCCGTCTTCACCTGCCCAAGGAAGGTAATTGGCAGCTTCGTCCAAATCATCTAACAACTGGTCTAAAATAATATCCCGGTCTGTTTTTGCTGCATACATGTTAGAACCATCAGGTTGGGTAGGCTCAAAGCGCATCGGAACATCTCCGTAATTCTTAACTATATCATAATATACCATTGCACGCATGGTTAATGCTTCTCCTAAATAACGGAGCATTGGTTTACGGGTGGTAGTTCCTTCTGCTAATAAGTCGCTATTACGAATACCGTCAATAACGATATTGGCATTTTCAATAATAGCAAAACATCTTTCCCAGTTCGTATCAAGTTTATCCCATCCTTTGCTTAGATAGTAATTACCTAATCCTCTTTCTGAATTTTGATGAACTTCCGATTGCTTGGTTGCATTTGCTAGTTCAATATCCGTATTATTACCGAAATTGATAGGGATACGAGAACCATACGTGTGGTCGTATGTCAAATCGGCATATACCTTGTTTAACGCTTGCTCTGTATACACGACAGAGTTAAAAACATTTTCTCCTTTCAACTCCGAAGGGGAAGACTGGTCGAGAAAGTCACTGCATGAAAGCAAGCTCAACAATCCGGTTCCTAGTAATATTGATTTTATATAAGTTTTCATATATGTATTTCCTTTCTATTTATGGGTTAGAATGTAACATTAATACCCCCTACAAATGAGCGGCTTTTGGGATATGCAGAATAATCTACGCCCGGAGTCATTGGAGTACTGCGACGTGTATCTACTTCCGGATCTGCTCCCGAGTATTTTGTGAAACAATACAAGTTGTAACCAGTCACATAGATACGTACGTTTTGCATAAATATTTTGTTTACAAAAACTTTAGGTAGTGTATATCCGATTGAAATGTTATTGACACGGAGGAAAGAACCATCTTCTACTGCCCAGTCAAGTAATGGCATTTCTGTGATTGAGCCTGGATTATACATGGAAGCTCCGGCATTTATTTCATTTAAACGATTAATAGTATAATCGAGCCCATTACTCTTGATATATGAACTTTTCAGCATGTTTTCTCCTGTTGACGGATCAATCCAGGAATAACGTTTGGCTAATGTAAAGTTATCATTTAAGTTCCATCCTTTTTTAGTATCATTATAGTAACTTGAACCTAACTTGGTTGCATTCACAATCTTGTTACCAAGAGAGTAATTGAAGAAGGCTGATAAATCAAAGTTCTTATAACGCATGTTTATACCGAAACCACCGGTAACAGTTGGAACTGTATTTCCTAGACGTTTCTTCGTAAATTTGCCATCTTCATCAGCTTTCAGTTTTAGTGCACCCGGACCAAAATTGTTATATTTAATCAGTTCTGTCGGATCTGTGAGATTTTCGTTAAGCACCCACTTGCTGCCGTCCCATGAAAAATCGTCAGTAGTATAGAAGCCATCCAATTCATATCCGTACACTTCTCCCAGACGTCCTCCTTCCTCAATGAAGAAGTCGTTTTGTCCGGCAGGTTTACCTCCCCAGTTACTACTTTGCCAGGTTTGTCCTCCGGCTAGCTTATCAATTTTAGCTCTATTATAAGAAATATTGAAATTGGCGTTTAAACCAAAGTCCTTAGTATCTACTATGACTGCGTCTAATGCTAATTCTATACCTTTATTTGATGTCTGTCCAAAGTTCTTATATTGGGTAGAAAAACCAGTGCTTGAAGGTATTGTTGCATTCATCAACAAGTCTTTAGTTGTATTCCAGTATGCATCAATACTACCGGATAAGCGGTTATTCCAGAATCCGAAGTCAATACCTAAGTTACGGGTAAGTGTTGTTTCCCATTTTAGGTCAGGATTAGAAAGATTAGAAGCATGTTGTAATACAACAGCACTTGTTTCATTGAAATAAATGTTTTTATCACTTGTTTCCGCTAATGAGAAAGTAGAATTAATGGCACCCGATTTAATACGGTTATTACCAGCTGTACCTACACTTAAACGAAGTTTTAGGTTGGATAACCATTCTTTGCTTCTTTCCATCCATGCTTCGTCAGATATTCTCCATGCTAAAGCTAATGATGGGAAATATCCCCATTGGTTTCCTTTTGAGAATTTACTGGAACCATCGGCACGCATTGTGAAAGTCATTAGATACTTGTCTTGTATCGTATAGTTGACACGTCCGAAGAACGATAATAGATTGTCCTTAAAACCAATATAAGTAGAGGTAGGCAATGCCGTTCCGTTACTCATGCCGGAGAGTACGTCATTAATAGTCATATATTTGGAGAAAGCAACGGAGGTGTTGATAGTCTCGTGATCGTAACTACTTGAAACTTCATGTCCTAACATAACATTTAGTTTGTGAGTGTTATTCAAGAACTTAGTATCATATGTTACTGTATTTGCATTACGCCAGTTTTTATTAACGACCTTATTTAACAGAGCTTGTGGCTGTCCATAATAACCATATTTAGAATTACTTGTAGCTTCCACTCCCCATACTTGGTCAGTATTGTTATATCTCCATCCATAACCAAACTCACTTCTGAATGTTAATCCTTTGATTGGTTTCCAGTTAAGTCCTACGTTATAGTTTTGTTGCAAGCGGGTTTGTTTCTTGTAAGTTGCATTTAAACGTTCCAGTGGGTTATATTGTGCATTGTTCACATTCTCATCATCATCGCTGTCCGAACTTGTTGTATTAATTTCCTCTACCGGTTTGTAGATGACGGAACGTGATATTAGTGAATTGGCTGCACTTGATTCGTTTGCATCTGCTCCACCACTGATACCATCAATTGTTTGGTAACTAAAACGGGCATTAAAGTCCATTGTTAACCATTTGTTGATATTGGTATTAAGTTTGGCATTAATATTCTCTTTTGAGAAACCCGAACCAAGCATGATACTTTTTTCTTCGTTATGTGCATAACTAACACTGAATTTGGTATCTTTATTACCTCCACTCACACTCACATTGTATTGTTGTTGATTTCCTGTACGACCAAAAATCTCATCCTGGTAGTCGGTGCCTTTCATAGATTTGTAAATATCCAAATCATCAAACATACCATATTTCATCCCTTCTTGGTCAATTTCTTGTTGCCATAATACATATTCGTAAGGGTTCAGTACATCTACCATTTTAGTAACTTTACGAACACCGAACGAGGCCCCCAAATTCACCTGAATCTTACCTTCCTGACCGGATTTAGTAGTAATGATGATAACACCGTTTGCACCGCGGGCGCCATAAATAGCAGTAGAAGAAGCATCTTTCAATACATCTACCGATTGAATATCTGTTGGAGCAATATCAGAGATACTTGATACGGGAAATCCGTCTACAATATAGAGTGGTGAATTATCTTGAGATAGAGAACCGCCGCCACGTACGCGGATTTTTACATCTGCATCAGGTGAACCTTCAGTGGTTGTGATAGATACACCAGCCATTTTCCCTTGTAGTGCTTCCGATGCGGAAGATACCGGAATAGCAGCAATCTGTTTGGCACTAACGGAAGATACAGAACCGGTCAAATCCTTTTTTGCAACGGTCCCATAACCAATTACCACAACTTCGTCCAACGCTTGTGTATCATCGGAAAGAGTGACATTAATTTGACTTTGTCCTTTTATAGCAATATCCTGAGTTTTCATTCCGATATAAGAAATTGTAAGGGTTGCTTTTGAAGGAACCTTGATAGAATAGTTACCATCTAAATCGGTAATTGTACCATTGGTAGTATTACCTTTCTCTACTACAGAAGCTCCGATGATCGGTTCTCCCGTTGTGTCTTTCACATTACCTTTTACGGTAATTGTTTGCGCTGATACGCTAAGCGATATCGCTGCAAATAGCATTAGCAGCCAACTGCGCATGTTTTTCACCTTGTTAGACATTCTTTGCATGTTTATTAATTAATGGTTATTGTTTTTAATTATGTACTCACATTTAGGGTTAATTCCTCGATACAAAAGTATATGAATGTGAATATAGGTATGTGCAATATTTGTTTTTCACCTAGTATTTTTTGTTTTTTAATAGCCGGTCGGCATTTTTATAATAGTTTTAAAACAAAAAATACACATGATAGCCCGAAAAGCCTTGTTTTGTCGATTTCAATGACCTCGAAAAACAAAATTTGAACAAGACTTTTTTTTATCCTGCCTACTTTTGCCCTTATTAATCTAATAATGTATGAAAATGGATATAATTCTAAGTAAATGGTGTTTAGCCATTTTGTTTGCTTTTGGAATTCTGGCGTGTACTGATGGTGGTGACGCTAATGAATTGCCTAAAGAACCTGAAGGGACTGGAGAAATTCAAGATGAAAAGATACCAGCTTTTCCTGGGGCAGAAGGACATGGACGCTACACAGCCGGTGGGCGTGGTGGTGATGTATATATTGTTACTTCATTGGAAGACAAGTTACAGAACGGAACTTTACGTTATGGTATTGAGAAACTAAGCGGAAAACGTACAATTGTTTTCCAGGTATCCGGAACCATTCATTTAAACGGTGATTTAAAGATTAAGAATGGAGATTTAACAATTGCAGGACAGACAGCTCCGGGGGATGGTATTTGTTTGGCTGGTTATCCGGTCTTCTTGGAAGCAGACAACGTTATTGTCCGTTTTATGCGTTTTCGAATGGGAAATAAAGAAGATGTCAGTGCGGACGGAGCTGATGCCTTTGGCGGTCGGTATCATAAAAATATTATGATTGATCATTGTTCTATGAGTTGGTGTACTGACGAATGTGTCTCTTTTTATCAAAACGAGAATTTCACATTGCAATGGTGTCTTATTTCTGAAAGCCTGCGTTTAGGTGGACATACAAAAGGCCCTCATGGCTATGGTGGTATATGGGGAGGTATGAAAGCTTCTTTCCATCATAATCTATTGGCACATCATGATAGCCGTAATCCTCGTCTAGGTCCTGGGGTTAATTCGACAAAAGAGAATGAAATTGTTGATATGCGTAATAATGTCATTTATAACTGGTGTGGAAATTCTTGTTATGGTGGAGAAGCCATGCATGTAAATATTGTGAATAATTTTTATAAGCCGGGTCCTGCCACTCCTACTGGCACTTCTAAACGTGGACGTATTATTGCCATTGACAAAAAAGTGAGTGAGTCGGATAAGAAATCATATCCAGCCATTTTTGACACTTGGGGAGATTTTTTTATCCAAGGAAATGTGGTGGATGATGGGCAAATTAATGGTGCGGTTGATTACGAACGTTGTGTGAAGGCTACAAAGGATAACTGGGAGTATGGAGTTTATAATCAGTTTGATAAAAAGTATGGAACGTTGGATGAAGATACAAAAAAAGCTCTTAGACGCACCACTCCCGTAGAAACAGGTACTGTTACCACTCATGATGCCCGTACGGCTTTTGAGCGTGTTATGGATTATGCAGGTTGTTCTTTGCACAGGGATAGAGTAGATGAACGTATTGTTCGGGAGACTCGTAGCGGGACTGCGAACTACCAGGGAATGAACAAGCATAATGGTCAGGGAGTTGTTGAGGGTATTGATTGGAAAAGTGTAGGGTATCCCAAGAAAGGTATCATTGATAGTCAGGATGATGTGATTCCTGTCGGGGAATCTTCAGCATGGCCTGAATTGGTACAGGGTGTTATTTTAAAGGATTCGGATAATGATGGTATGCCTGATGAATGGGAAAAAAAATATGGTTTGAATCCGGATGATGCTTCTGACCGAAATGGTAAAACAGTAGATGAGGAAGGAACATATACAAATCTGGAGATGTATATGAATAGCCTGGTACAAAAGATTGTTGAAGAGCAGAATAAAGGAGGAGTACAATAAATAAATTAGGTGTATTTTTGTATTATTCCATAAATAAAAATATGAATATGAATTTGATCTTTCGTTGTTTAACCATTTTATTAACTCTGATCGGGAGTGGGGCTGTTTTTGCCTCTTCTGGTATTGGTAATACTCTTGATTTCGGAGAGTTGGCTGCTTTTCCCGGAGCAGAAGGATATGGACGTATGACTACAGGCGGACGTGGGGGTGAAGTGTATATTGTTACTTCTTTAGCTGATGATGGAATGCCTGGTACTTTACGTTATGGTATAGAAAAGTTGGATGGTCCTCGTACTATCATTTTTCAAGTGTCCGGTACGATATTTCTGCATAAAGACCTAAAAATACGGAAAGGGAATTTGACTATTGCGGGACAAACTGCACCGGGAAACGGTATATGCATAGCAGGTTATCCGGTGACAAATTATGCCAGTAATGTAATTCTTCGTTTTTTACGTTTCCGTATGGGTAATAAAGAATGTGTACATCCTGACGGTGCAGATGCTTTAGGAGGAAAAGGGGCAAAGAATGTGATTATAGACCATTGTTCTATCAGCTGGTGTACAGATGAATGTGCTTCTTTTTATGAGAATGATGATTTTACCATGCAGTGGTGCATTATTTCTGAAAGTCTTAGATTAGGTGGGCATACCAAAGGTCCTCATGGCTATGGAGGAATTTGGGGAGGCGAACACTCTTCTTATCATCATAATCTATTAGCTCATCATGATAGCCGGAATCCCCGTTTCGGATTAGGAGC
Source organism: Bacteroides luhongzhouii (assembly GCF_009193295.2). Classification (NCBI taxonomy): domain Bacteria; kingdom Pseudomonadati; phylum Bacteroidota; class Bacteroidia; order Bacteroidales; family Bacteroidaceae; genus Bacteroides; species Bacteroides luhongzhouii. The sequence goes on from NZ_CP059973.1 coordinate 2,618,707, forward strand.
TAAGGCACGTAAGAGTGGAGAATGTGATGGTGATTATGTAGACTTTCGCAATAATGTGATCTATAATTGGGGTATGAACAGTTCGTATGGTGGTGAAAGAATGAATATCAATATAGTGAACAATTATTATAAACCAGGTCCTGCAACGGTGACAGGCTCTAAACGTGGACGGATTTTTGCTATAGATGCAACAGAAAATGAGAATGGGGAGTATCTGTGGGGAAAGTATTATATCGATGGTAACATTGTAGATGGAGGGGCAGATGATAAAAACAGCCAGAAGGCTACAGCTAATAATTGGGAATATGGAGTTTACAATCAATTTTCGAATAATTATAAAAAAGTAATTACACAAAAAACAAAAGACTCGATTCGAGTGGACAAACCTCATGGATTTGCATTGGTAACGACACATTCAGCTTTCAATGCTTATAAACGAGTGTTGGATTATGCGGGGTGTTCATTGCATCGAGACGATGTAGATGCACGTATTGTGAAGGAAACACGTACGAGAACAGCTGGATATAAAGGTTTGAATGCTCATAATGGAGAAGGAGGCGTTTGGAAAAGCGAAGGGTATCCGAAGCCAGGATTGATAGATAGTCAGGATGATTTGTTACCATTAAATACTCCGGGATATGTTTCTCCATGGCCTGTTCTTTTACAAGGAAGTGTTTTGATTGATTCGGATAATGATGGTATGCCTGATGCATGGGAAAGAAAATTCGGATTAAATCCGGATGATGCTTCTGATAGTAATGGAAAAACGATTGATAAACATGGCCAGTATACAAATCTGGAAATGTATATGAATAGTTTGGTGCATGACATTATTGAAAAACAAAATAGCGGTGGAAAGAAGTAATCTGCAAACATCGTATTAAGAATTATCTTTATCAGGTAAGATACTTTATAGTCAGTTTCACCGGTTTTTATCCGGTATTCATCGGAATTTATACCGGAAATCAACAGAAAAGGCTATAGAAGCCGTGGGAAATGATGTATCTTTGAACCATTAATCAATTAATAATAGAGACAATGGAAGAGAAACAAAAATTTCCCACTGCTACAGGCTTTTCCGGTAAAATACTGATAGCTTCGCTTTTTATCCTTTCCGGGATTCTGCTGTTTGCCCGTAATATGGGATGGATTACATCTGAAGTCTTCGATATTATCGTATCCTGGCACTCACTCCTTATTATATTAGGTATATATTTTATGATTCGCCGCCATTTCATCGGTGGAATCATCCTTTTGTTGATAGGTGTGTATTTTTTGATTGGAGGGCTTTCATGGCTGCCTGAAAATTCACAGGCAATGGTATGGCCTATCGCTCTGATAACAGCAGGTGTCTTATTCTTTTTTAAATCCGGCAAGAACAGACGGGGGCAGTGGGCGCACCATCATGCCATGCAACATCGTCAGAAATGGATGAAGATGCATCAGGGACAACCCGGCATGAATTTTGAAAGTGAGCAACAGCAGGCAGAGTCGGTAGATGGCTTTCTGCGTGCCGAGAATGCTTGGGGAGCTGCCCGTCACGTGGTACTTGACGAATTGTTTAAAGGAGCTGTAATTCGCACATCCTTTGGAGGAACAACGATTGATTTGCGGCATACCCATATTGCGCCCGGAGAAACATATATAGATTTGGATTGCAGTTGGGGAGGAATTGAGATATATGTCCCTTCTGACTGGAAAGTCGTGTTTAAATGCAATGTTTTCTTTGGAGGATGTGATGATAAACGTTGGCAGAGTGGAAATATAAATAAGGAAAGTGTATTGGTGATTCGGGGAACACTTTCTTTCGGAGGCTTGGAGGTTAAAGACTAGCGTATGAAAGCACATCCGATTATAGATAATCCTTTTCGCTGGATTCCGATGCTGGTGCTGGCATTGATTCTGGTTGCATTCCAGGTCGTTTTAGTCTGTGGATATACCGGAAACGATTATCTTCCTGCTTTGGTAGATGGAATAGCGACGATCGGTTGGCTGGCGGCTATCGCCTATCTGGCATGGTTTGTGGTCGGTCTTGTCTCGTTGTTCCAGACGGATGTAATTATGATCATCATTGGAAGTATGCTTTGGTTGGCAGGGAGTTTTATGGTCTGTGATATAATGGTGAGAATTGTAGGAGTACCCTATGTTTCTTTTGCGCAGACAATCCCTTTCCGACTATTGTTCGGACTACCGGTTTTGATTGCCATTACTCTCTGGTATCGTCTGATAGTCACAAAAGAAGAAGTGCAAAACCAAGAACTGGAAAAAGAACTGGCTGTACATCAGGTGAACGTGGCTGGACAGCAGGAAGAATTACCCATGGAATGGATAGATCGTATTACAGTGAAAGACGGCTCCCGGATTCATTTGGTGAAGGCAGACGAATTGATCTACATACAAGCGTGTGGAGATTATGTGATGCTGATAACCCCCACAGGTGAATACCTGAAAGAGCAGACCATGAAGTATTTTGAAACTCATCTCTCTCCGGATACATTTGTTCGGGTGCATCGTTCTACGATTGTGAATGTTACGCAGATTTCCCGGGTCGAGCTTTTCGGAAAAGAAACCTATCAGCTACTATTGAAGAATGGAGTGAAACTTCGGGTTAGTCTTTCCGGTTACCGATTGCTGAAAGAACGATTGGGGATATAAAATCTGTTCAATCTGATCGTAAAAACTAATTTATCCTGATACCCGAAAAGGAAAGGCAACTTTCACAGGAGAAGGAAACAAACCCGGATTTATCAATAGCAGGCTTTTCTGTACCGTAGATTCGGATGGTGATGGTGCCTGACGAGTGGGAAATAAAAAACGAAGGATCCGAATAGACAATATACGAATCTTGAGATATATTTAAATAGTTTGATGCAAAATATAGTCGACGCACAGAACAAATAGATAATAAGTAATTCTCCGTTCAATACGGTGAATTTGGATGATATGCCCTTCAGGTGTTTGATGATAACACTTGAAGGGCATATCGTTTGGATGCATGGCTCATTGGAGGGGTACTTTTTTACTCAAGCTCGTTTTTTACTCCTTTTCTACTGAATCTTACTCTATATTCTCTTGCTTAATCCTCAATTTTGCACTGGTGAAAGAACAAAGAATTCACTTTAGCGAAAAACATCCTTTATGTATAATGAAAATCTAATCAAATGAGAAACATGAATTTATTGCGCCTGATAGTAAAGCCTCCTTAGAATTTTATTTCTCTTTTATAAAAAGGAAATAGAATTACTGCTTATAATTATATTTTTTAAAACTATACAAACTAATATTTATGAAACATCTAATTAATACATTTCTTGTATTGTGTCTGTTTCTTGTCTCTTGTTCGCAGAACTCGGATGAGGAATGGAATTCTGATACTTCAAATGTTCCTGAAGTCCAAACTGTTGGTTTTCGTTTTACAAGAGCAAGTCTTGAAACGTTTGCTGCTCATGGAATAACCGAAATTGGTATTTATGTGTATTTGTCAGATTCTCTGGTTTATGGAGAGAATCTTTCTTTGAATGACGGCAATTTGGAAGTGGATGTCCCTTTGGGGGAAAGACTTCAAACATTTGCCGTGGCTAATGCAGATCATCTGGAAAGAACTGACAGTCTTTCTAAAGTGATTATTTACCAAGACTTACAGGCCCAAAAAGAGATTTATCTTTCAGAAGTGACCGAGTTCATGTCAGATCGTACGGTCAGCCAGGTAAACTTGGAATTAAAAAGAATTGTGGGACAAGCTACTTTTCAACCTTCTGAAAGCGGAGAAGATATTGCGGCTATTACTCAATTTGACAGGCTGAATATGGTATTTACCAATGTTGGCATCGGTTATATGGTGAACACCGGAGAGTGTATACAAGAAGATGTGGAAGTCAGTGCAGATCTTGCATCAGGTTTCACTGCATCCGTTTATTCTTTTCCGACTATCGGTCAGAATTCTACCGGACTGGATCTTATTTATATAAAGGATGGGCAGGAAGTGAATCGTACAAAGCGTGTATTGGATACGAATATTACATTTGAAATTTCCAAACGTACGGTTGTTAACATACCGGTTCTGGACGAAAGTTATCTGCAGGAGGCTTTTACTCGTGGTCGTATGCTAAAGACTGCTACTAATCAAGGGTTGACTATCAAGGAATATGATTTTTAATTGAAAGCTTTATGAAGAAAAATATACTATATTCTTTAGTAGGATTAACAGTCCTATTTAGTATGTCTGCCTGTTCGGAAGACAGATATGAAACCTCTGTTGTGAAGCAGATCGAGTTGTTCTTAAATGATGAAGAATGGTTCGTGAATGTGGGAATTAATACAAAGCCGCTTTTTATCTATAATGCCGGCAGTGGAGAGTATGTGGCGAATTATACTTCTCATTATCGTTTTCCGCTGGAGAATGGCACTTATAAAGTGGTGGCTACTCCCTCACCCGAACAGTTGATTCCCTCTCCTGTCAATTTGAATGAACTGGTTATTGAGCAAGACCCCGAAGCTAGAAGAAAGGTGGAGATCTCCTCTCCGGTAGAGTACAGTTCGCCTTTCGATACTCCTTTGAGTATCCGTATGTATAGCCGTACCGGCGTACTTCGATTAAGGGCGACAGATAAAAAGTCCGACAGGAGTTATTCGACGGTACGTGCCATTGTTTCTGCTCCTATATCGGGGTATCGTGTGATGGATGCTTCTTTCATAGAGTCACCGGTCGAATTGGTACGCGACAGGGCTACCTCCACTGGTGGTGTAAACTATACGGATGATTTCGTCACTTTTGAAACAGCAACTATCGGGCAGGCAGTAAATGTTCGTATTGATTATTTGGACAATCAGGGAAATGTCATTCAATCCAAGCCGATGGAAGGTTCTTTCCCTATTCATCCTAATGATACGACACAAATTGATTTCCCGTTAAATGATACGGAACACCCGATTATTCAAGATTACACAGTAACTATACTTTCTGAAGGCTGGAATGAAGAAACAGTAGTTCCGGAGGTGCCGATTATTGTACCGGAAGGATATACTTATGTAGCTCCCGGCACTAATTTGCGCAACCTTTGCAATGAAATGTTCGATAATGAGGAAGTGACAGAAGTGCGACTTTTCCTGAAAGCAGGAACTACCTATGAACTTGGCCGTTTGGAAATAAAGAAGCCGCTTTCAATACTAGGACAAGAACCTTCGACAGGCGAAACACGGACCGTTATGAACATGGGTAATGCTTCTATCAATGGAGAGTTGGATTATTTACGTTTCGAAGGCATGGACATTAATGTCACGGACGACTATATGTTCAGACTGGCGCAACTTTCTTTCCATGTAAAAGAACTGACAGTTAAGAGCTGTGATATAAACGGTCTGCGACGTAGTATGTGGTATGCCGAGATTTCAACAGACGATCAGCAAATGGTGGATCATTTTGTATTGGACGACTGCCGGTTACTGAACTTCAATGCAGGTGACAGGAATTATTCGATGATAAGTCTGGGAACTAATAATCCGATTTATAATATTACTATACGAAATTCTACGGTTCATACGGCGACACAAGGCTTGAGAAACACTTTAATCGGTGGAACCAGAAATCAAAAAGAAAACATGAGTATTACGTTAGAGAATAGTACATTCGTTCGTTTAGGCCCTGCCAATATGACTTTCTTTGATTTGCGTACAGGTAGTGCAATGACGGAATTGAAATTGACAGTTAAGAATTGTCTTTTCTCGGGAACCACAGAATCGGGACAAGGAAGATGGATGTATCTTGACGGAAAAGTGGTGAAAGATTTTTCTGATAACTATCGCACCAGTGATTTTGTCATGAGTAATTGGGGAGTTGATACTGCTGAAGTACCTGCTGCTACGGTAACTAAAGACGAATTGTTCGAAGATGTCGCAACCGGAAATCTGATTGTCAAAGATAAGAGTTCGGAAGTATATACGAAGCGTATCGGAGACCCGCATTGGTTTGAGTAATATAAAAAACAGATAAAGAATTAGCACATGAAATCATTTATATTCATATTACTATTATCTTGTGTATTGGGGGCATGTAGTTCTTCGGATGAGGCTGACGAAACATTGATTGCCAATTCATTGGAACTATCTAAAGAGAGTGTAAAACTTTCTAATATACAAGGATCATATACTGTCTCTGTGACGGCCACGGGTGAATGGAGTGCTTCTGTGATAAATGGCGGAGATTGGTTAAGCATTTCCCGCTCAACCGGTAACGGCAGTGCCGATTTGCGCCTGTTTTTTACAGACAATACGCAGGGAGAGAAACGCGAAGGCATGATTAAAGTCGTGCAGGAGTCGGGAAACACTACCATTGAAAAAGAAATTGCCGTAGAGCAATTAGGAGGAGATCCGGATATATTACTTGATTATTCAAAAGAAAAACTCTCCTTCAGGGGAGGGGAGTTCTCTGTTACGGTAGTGGCTAATGTGGACTGGGAAGTATCGATCGATGAAGAATACGCTTCTTGGATACGGCCTGTAGAAGATGTTTTAAGCAGAACACGTGCTTTTACAAGTAATGAACGCATTTTCTTCCTATCGCCGAATAACGGATTGGAAAGAGTAGGAAAAATTGTGTTCAAGACTACCGGTGATTATGTACTTGGCAGAACCGTTGAGTTGACTCAAGAAGTATCACAAGCTTTTCTTGAACTGGCGACAAAAGAATTTGTCCTGCCTTATCGTTATCATACGCTGTCGATTCCTGTGGATTTAGGAGAATTTGACGGTGCAGAATACACGATTGAAACAGGAGAATCCTGGATTACTTGGGATCGGGAAGCCTCTACCTCTTCACAGATTGTACTGCAAATAAAAGATAATGAAACGGACTTTCCACGAAAGGCTAAAGTAACAGTGAAAAATGTCACATTGGAAGAAACTGTTGATATTCTCCAGTATGGTAAAGCCAATATGACTATTGGTGACGATGCGGCTACTTTATTGGCATTTCCCGGAGCGGAAGGCTTTGGACGTGTCACTACCGGTGGACGTGGTGGAAAAGTGTATCATGTGACCACTTTGGAAGACGGAGAGCAGGAAGGAACCTTACGCTATGCCATCAATCAGCGGGACACCCGTACCATTGTGTTCGATGTGGCGGGTACGATTTTCCTGAAAAGTGATTTGAGGATTCGATATGGTAATCTGACTATTGCCGGGCAAACAGCCCCCGGACAAGGAATTTGTATTGCCAGCTATCCGGTAGTTCTGGCAGCGGATAATATCATTCTTCGTTATTTGCGTTTTCGTGTCGGTAATGAGAGTGGCGGTGAACCTGACGGGCTGGGAGGTATGGAAAATACCAACGTGATTGTAGACCATTGTTCAATTAGTTGGAGTATTGATGAGTGTTTATCAGTATATGGTGGAGAAAACTTGACTATCCAATGGTGTATTGCTTCGGAAAGTCTCCGTACAGCAGGGCACGGCAAAGGTACGCACGGTTACGGTGGAAACTGGGGAGGTACGAATGTGTCTTATCATCATAATTTATTGGCACATCACGGAAGCCGTGTGCCCCGTCTTGGCCCTCGTCCTAAAACACAGGAGAACGAATATATGGATATGCGTAACAATGTGTTCTACAATTGGGGTGGAAACGGTTGTTATGGCGGTGAAGGTATGAACGTGAACATAGTGAACAACTATTATAAGCCGGGACCGGCAACTCCGAACAATTATGTCCGTTATCGGATCGCCGGAATTGGGGTCCGTACTTATGATTATTGTCATGAGGAAGATGGGACACCGAATGCATGGTTCCCGATGATGCACAAATGGGGTACGTTCTATGTAGATGGCAACGTAGTAGAAGGCAATGCCGAGGTGACAGCGGACAATTGGACGAAAGGTATCTATGAGCAAATTGATAATTCGCGATGTGATGACACATTTAATGATCAGGTAAAAGCAGAAATGCATCTTACCACTCCTTTGGCAACCGGTAGAGTAACTACTCACTCTGCACAGCAGGCCTTTGATCTTGTTGTTGATTATGCAGGATGTTCGAAGGGACGTGATCTGATTGACGACCGGATTGCCATGGAAACCCGGAACGGAACAGCAACCTACATCGGTAGTGTGACTCCGAATGCGGGAGATTCACCGGGGCTGATCGATCTTCCGGATGATGTAAAACCTGCGGGGGCAGTGAGTGCTTGGCCGGAGTTATCGGGTAACGGTGTATCATCTGCAAACTTGAAAGATACGGATGGAGACGGAATACCTGATATTTGGGAAGATGCGTATGGACTGGATAAAGAGAATGCGGCAGACGCTTCCGGATTCACGCTTAATTCCCGTTATTCAAATCTGGAGATTTATCTCCACAATCTGGTACAGCACATTGTTTATGCCCAAATTCAGGGAGGAACAGTAGAATAAAAGCTGTCTACTTAAATATGTAACTAAAAACTTATACTGTAATGAATAAAATTATCATAAGTATTTTTACTCTCCTACTGGTTGCGGTAGGCACTTCCGCCCAGGTTGTGACCGGTACGGTGACAGATGATTTGGGACCTGTAATCGGAGCTGCGGTGATGGTAGAAGGAACAACCATTGGAGCTACGACGGATCTTGACGGGAATTTTTCCATCAATGTTCCCGATGCGAAAACCGCTGTACTGGTGGTTCGATATGTCGGGATGAATGAAATAAAGGAGCCATTGAAAGGGCGTACATCAGGTATTCTTATTAAAATGACGGAAGCAGTCGGACAGTTGGACGATGTGGTTGTGATAGGCTATGGCACTCAGAAGAGGGGAAATTTGACCGGTGCAATCGCCAGTGTGTCAGGAAAGGTATTGGAGAAGGTTCCGACAGCTTCAGTGGCTGAAGCTATGGTCGGAAAACTTCCGGGTGTACAGATTACTTCCGTAGACGGTTCGCCGGATGCAGAAATAAAGATTCTTGTTCGTGGTGGAGGATCCATTACGCAGGATAACACTCCGCTTATTTTGGTGGATGGTTTTGAAGTTGGAAGCCTGAATGATATTCCTCCTACCGATGTGGAGTCTATCGAAGTATTGAAAGATGCTGCTTCAACAGCAATCTATGGTGCCCGTGGTGCGAACGGCGTTATTCTTGTTACCACTAAAAAGCCAATGGAAGGACGGGTGAGCATCAATGTAAATGCTTACCTGCAAACCAAGACTTTGTCGAACAAACTGGATGTTATGGACCCGTATGAGTTCGTACTGATGCAGTATGAATACGAGCGTCAGAGAAGTTCTAATCCTACCGGTTTTTTTGACAGGTATGGCAGGGCCAATGAACTGTATATTTATCAGGGTGACGAAGGTACGGATTGGCAAGATGAAGTGTTCGGTACCAATCCGGTGGCTAAGTATGTAGATATCAGCCTGAATGGAGGTACGGAGAAAACGAAATATAAATTCTCTTTTATCCATCAGGATCAGCCAAGTGTAATGGTGAATAACGGACTGAAGCAGAACAACCTGAATATGACGTTGAATACTAAGATTCTTGATAAACTGACCTTTGAATATCGTACGCGTGTGGTACATAAAGTGGTGGACGGTTCCGGGACAGAAGGAGTGAGTTTGCTTTCTGCACTCCGTCAAGCTCCAACAAGAGGATTGGATGAATACATGACCTTACCGGAAGATAATATATATTTCGATCCGGAATCCTATGATGAAGAGGTACGTTTTAATCCGATAGAGGAATCGGAGAGAAACTACCGGAAACGAATTTCAAAAACGTTCAATACGATGGGAGCACTGACTTGGGATATTTTGAAAGGACTGACTTTCCGTTCGGAATTTGGCTATGAATATAGCACGACAGAGAATCGACGTTTTTGGGGAGTAGATACCAGTACGGCCCGGAGTCATAATAATCTGCCGTTTGTAGAATGGGGAATGAGTCAAACCTCCAAATGGCAATTAAGCAATGTACTGAATTACAACTTCATGTTGAATGATGTACATGACTTCCGGTTAATGATCGGACAGGAAATGAAACATAATATCACAAAGGGGAAGACCTATACGACCCGTTATTTTCCTGCCAATACTACAGCAGAGAAGGCGTTTGATAACTTGGCGTTGGGTACGCCTTATGAGAATTCTTCTTCAGCGGGATCTCCGTCGCGTATAGCTTCTTTCTTTGGTCGTATCAACTATGGGTATGAAGATAAGTATCTGGCAACATTGACGTTGCGTGCCGATGGCTCTACAAAATTTGCTTCCGGCAATCGTTGGGGATTTTTCCCGGCAGCTGCTATTGCCTGGCGTATGTCTAATGAGGATTTTCTGAAAGACAGCCCGATCGTTTCCAATTTGAAATTGAGGTTGAGCTACGGTACGTCCGGTAACGACCGGATTCCTGCCGACCTGTATGCCAAATATTATGGGGTAAGCAGCAACCGTCCGGCGGGATGGGGAGAAATTTCCCGTTACTATTATCGTTTCTACAATACCAGTTATCTTTATAATCCGGATGTGAAGTGGGAAACAACGATCACTCGAAACTTGGGTGTGGACTTCGGTTTCTTCAAAGAAAGGTTGAGCGGTTCGCTTGATATTTACTGGAATACAGTAAAAGATTTGCTCGTTCCTTCGGATATTCCTGGCTATACTGGTTATACGAGTCTCATGAGCAACGTGGGGCAGACTTCCAATAGAGGTATTGAGCTTTCATTGTCAGGATACATTGTTGAGACTAAAGATTTTAGTTTAAATGCAACCTTTAATATCGGGCATAATAAGAACAAAATCGATAAACTGTCGAGTGGAGAAAATGAATGGATTCTGTCTTCCGGATGGGCGGGGACACAGTTGCTCAATACTGATGATTATCGGGCGCGCGTAGGCGGAACCAGTGGTCTCATCTACGGATTTGTGAATGACGGCTTTTATACAATGAATGATTTCGAGTCTTTTGATTCTGCCGCCAGAACCTGGAAATTGAAAGACGGAGTAGTGGACTCCAGCCCGTTGTCAGGAACACCACGTCCGGGTAATGCTAAATTCAAGAAGTTGACTCCGGTGGATGAGAATAGTGCCAATCCTTATCAGATTACGGATGACGACCGTACTGTAATTGGTGAAACGACTCCCAAGTTTTCGGGAGGATTCGGACTGAACGCTACCTATAAAGGCTTTGATTTGAGTATGTTTTTTAATTTCATGTATGGTTTTGATGTGTATAATGCAAATAAAATCATGATGACTACTTGGTATGATAATAGTGGCAATAACCTTAGTATGGATGTTGCTTCCGACAAGCGTTGGCGTAATTTTGATGATATGGGAAATGAGATCCGTTATAATCCGGAAGCATTGGCCAAGTTCAACGAGAATGCAACGATGTGGAATCCGACCTCTATCGGACGTCCCATTGCGATGTCGTATGCTATTGAAGACGGTTCGTTCTTGCGTCTGAATACCCTTACACTGGGATATACTCTCCCGCAGGCATGGACTCGTAAAGCTGGATTGAACAGAGTGCGTTTTTATATGTCGGGCTATAACCTTTGGACGATCACAGGTTATTCCGGGTACGATCCTGAAGTAAATATCGCTACCGGATTAACACCGAATATCGATCATGATGCCTATCCGAGAAGCCGTACTTACACTTTTGGCGTGCAACTGACATTTTAACAATTAATACAGAAGAACTATGAATAAGAAATTAATATATTCGGCTATTGTTTGCCTGGGACTGTCGATGTCTTCCTGCAATGACTTTCTGGATGTGGAACCTCCGGCAGGATTTACTCCCGAGTATCTTTTCGAGTCGGAAGATGAAATCAATTCTTTGATTACTAATGTTTATTCGGCAATGACCAGAGATCAGATATATGGAGGAGCATTTGCCTACAATTTAAATACGAATACTGATGTAGAGATGTCTTCTTTCACCAATAATACGGTCAACTCTGCCGGATCGGACGTCGGTTGTTTTGATGTGAAACCTTATTGGAGTACTCTGAACGATACATGGAATGCTGTTTATTCTGCCATTAATGTGTCTAATGACATCATTGAGGGAATTGAAAACTCTCCTTTGTATTTGCAGGGCAGAACCAGCGAACAGTTGAAACACATGTACGGAGAGATTAAAACCCTCCGGGCCATGCTTTATCTGGATTTGATCCGTACGTTTGGAGATGTGATATTTGTTACAAAACCGTCAGAGTCTACTGATAACTTTTTGGTAGGAGTGACAGACCGCAATGAGATTCTGGAGTTTCTGATTGACGATCTAATCAGTGTGGAGCCGGGTATGAAATATGCTGCCGATCTGGATTATGGTGTGGAACGTGCTTCCAGAGAATATTGTCAGGGGTTGATCGGGCTGTTGGCTATGAATCGTGGCGGATGGACTTTACGTCCCGATAAAGATAATCCCTCCAGTATCGGTTACATGGAACGCGGAGAGAACTTCGAGCATTATTATGATATTGCCATTGAATATCTGGGTAAAGTGATTGGTGAAGGAAAACACGATCTGAGGCAGAGCTATGAGCAAGTATGGGCGAATGAATGTAAGTGGACAACGGTCAGCAATGACGACATCATTTTTGCCGTGCCGATGTTGAAAGGTACTACCGGACGCTATGCTTTTAATATCGGAGTGACAATAGCGGAGGGAGACCATGAATATGGACGTGCCAGAAACTATGTAACGTTCTGTGGGACGTATATCTTCTCTTTTGATAAGAATGATTTGCGTCGTGACGTGACTTGTGCTCCTTATAAATATGATGAAGATTTGAATCAGGAACTTGATATGGGGATTGCCGGTATGGGCGTAGGAAAATGGTCAAAGTTGAAAATGGATGCGCCGATGGGCTCTTCCAGCCAGGGTAATACAGGTATCAATGCTGTCCGAATGAGATTTGCGGATGTGTTATTGCTTTATGCGGAAGCTGTAAATGAACGTTTCGGACCTCGCGAAGATGCGAAAGAGGCATTGAAGCGCGTAAGAAGAAGAGCTTTTGACGCTTCGATGTGGACAGACAAGGTGGAATCGTATGTGGAAAGTCTTGGCAGCGAAGAAACATTCTTTGAAGCGTTGATGAATGAACGGAAATGGGAATTCGGAGGTGAAAGTATTCGCAAATATGATTTGGCGCGTTGGAACAAGTATGGAGAAGTGATATACAATTTATACAACGAAATGGTAAATTGGGGGCTTGTGGCTAACGGACAGTACATAGAAGGAATTGATGATGTGCCGACTAATATTTATTATAAAGATATACCGGACCCGGTGAATAATGGTCGTACCATCCTTGATATTCAGGGAATTGATGAATATATGCATGCTCGTCCGGCTGGATATGAAGATCAGGAATATGCTATTAGTTGGAGGGTGCTCGATAGGGAGACACAGACTTACAAAACAGCTGATGCCATATCCTGGAGTTTCAGAGGATTTATCAATATGAATAATGACCGGATAGTGAAACCCACCGATCCATTAAGATACTTGTGTCCTTATCCGACGAAAGTTATCACCGATCATCGCGGATTGATACAGAACTATTACGGTTTTTAATTCAACAACTCAAAAGTAAATTGAAAGAACTATGATGAGATTAAAATATATATGGTTGGCAATGACCATGTCCGTGTTGCTTTCCGGTGTGCTTTTCACCGCTTGTAAGGAGGATGAATATCATAAGATAGACGACCTGTTCCAGCCTCGTTATGTGTTGGAAGAACCGGAAGTGAAGAGCAACTCCATTGCCTTGGTGTGGTATAAAGTGAATGAAGCAGTTTCTTATACGGTAGAATATCATTTGGATAACTATTACAGAAATCTTTTTGCTTCGGTGGAAACAACAGAGCCTTATATTTTCATGGACGACATACCATACGGGACCACCTTTTATATTCGTGTGCGTGCCAATGCTGCGAATGCTATCAATAACTCACAGTGGGCTTATGCCTCGGCTACCACAGAACCGCGTCCCGACTATGCTAAAATTGTGGAGGATGTCTCCAGAGGAGAGATCACTGAAAACACAGCGGTTATCCGTTGGGCGATCGATCCGGAAAACCCGGTAGATAGTATCAGCGTGAAGCCAAGCATGGACACTACGCTGGAAGAGGTGACGCGTTATTTGACAGCGGAGGAAATGGCACAGGGGTATGCAGAAATCGACGGATTGACTAGAAATACGTTGTATGCAGCTAATTTGTACGATACGGGTAAACCCCGCAAGTATGACAAGCCGTACAATCAGGTGACTTTCCGTACGGCAGGTCCGTCTATGGAAACGATTATAATAGGATGGGATGATAATCTGTCTGAAATACTAAGTACGAACAACGATAATGCAGATATTCCGGAGGGAACGGAATATTTCTTGCCGGCGGGTTCTTCTTATACGGTGACTCCGTTTGAGATAAAGAAAGGCTTTAAACTGGTAGGTAGCACCGAAGGTGAAATGGCAGAGGTTGTATTGACAAGTTCGTGGAGAATTGCTTCCGGGTCTTATATTGCCAGTCTTGAATTTGAGAATATCAAGTTCAAACAGGAAGTGCTTGACAATTACTTCTTTAATTGCGGTAATTCTTATACATTGGAAAATATTAGCTTCTTCAATTGCATATTCACCGGACTGAATCGTGGCTTCTGGCGTCATCAGGGATCTAACCGGAAATATATAATGGATTTCTCGATGGAAGATTGTACGTTGGATTTATGTGGAGCACGTGCCGGAGGTACGTATGGTACGATCTATTTAGGTTCGGGAGCAGGCAACGATACGATGGACAGAGCGGTATTTAGAAATTGTACGTTCAGCAGAGATCATCAGGGATTACCGGCAGGTACGGGAAGTTTCGGCAACTTATTCTGGGCGCGTGACATGAGTACGCCTATTCATCTGGAATATAAGAATGTGACTGTTTATGATTTCTGTATTAACAGCATGATGATTAATATGCCGGCTGCCGTTGGTTCAGAGTTGATTATGGAGAAATTCCTGTTGGCATCACCTTGTGGACAGGCTTACTCTCTTGGTGCAAACACGACAACTACTTTCTCTGACAATTATATTACTACCGATTACGCTTTGGGAGGTAGTAACCTTCGTGCGACGGAGTTGGGCGTCAGTGCTGCCGATTTGTTTGTTGATCCTGCGAATGGGGATTTGACAATCAAGGATGCTTCATCACCAATTGTAACCAATCGTGTGGGGGACACCCGTTGGATTCCTTAATATAAATATTTATGTATCACCATTTTCCTTTTAGGAGTGAGCATCTCGCTTCTAAAGGAAAATGGAAATAGTTGTTACGTCATGCAACCATGTATTCGTAATTAAAATCAGGCTGAAAAAATGAATAGATTATTTGAAGAAAAAATGAGAACGCTTCTGATTATCCTTTTCTCTGTTGTGTTAGGACAGGGCTGTTCAGATTCTAAATGTGAGGGAAACAAGTGGGGGGATGTATATAAAGACCTTCCCTTCTCGATGCCTGAAGTAGAGCAACCTTCTTTCCCCGATTATCAGGTGGACATTTGCGATTTCGGAGCAAAAAGTGATGGCGTGACGCTGAATACGGAGGCTATTAATAATGCGATCAAAGCGGTGCATGACAAGGGAGGTGGCAAGGTGGTCATTCCGGAAGGCTTATGGCTGACAGGACCTATTGTTTTGCAGAGTAACGTCAATTTGCATGCGGAAAAGAATGCGTTGATTGTATTTAGTAGTGATACTTCGTTATATCCGATTATCACCACTTCGTTTGAAGGACTGGATGCAAAACGTTGCCAGTCGCCTATCTCGGCAATGAATGCGGAGAACATAGCCATCACCGGTTATGGTGTTTTTGATGGAGCAGGGGATAGATGGCGTCCTGTCAAGAAGGATAAGATGACGGACAGGCAATGGAAGAATCTGGTGAACTCCGGTGGTAAGGTGGATGAGGACGGAAAGGTGTGGTATCCTAATGAAGGAGCGCTGAAAGCATCTGTTCTCATGGCCGGCAGCGGAGATAAACGGACTGAAATCACGAGTGAGGAATGGGAAGACATGAAGAGTTGGTTGCGTCCTGTATTGCTAAGTATCGTGAAGAGCAAAAAGATTCTTCTGGAAGGTGTGACCTTCAAAAACTCTCCGAGTTGGTGTCTTCATCCCTTGTCGTGCGAGTCTTTGACATTGAATGATGTAAAGGTATTCAATCCCTGGTATTCGCAAAACGGTGACGCACTGGATGTGGAATCATGCAAGAATGTGTTGATTGCCAATTGTTTCTTTGATGCGGGGGATGATGCTATCTGCCTGAAGTCGGGCAAAGATGAAGATGGTCGCAGAAGGGGCGAACCTTGTGAGAATATAATTGTGAGAAACAACACTGTTTTGCATGGTCATGGCGGATTCGTGATTGGTAGTGAAATGTCCGGTGGTGTGAAAAATGTATATGTGTCCGAATGTTCTTTTATCGGTACGGATGTCGGATTACGGTTTAAAAGTGCCCGTGGACGCGGTGGTGTTGTGGAGAATATTTATATCAATAATATAAATATGATTGATATTCCTAATGATGCCTTGATTGCCGACTTGTATTACGCGGTCAAAGGTGCTCCCGGCGAACCGGTTCCGAGTGTGAGTGAAGAAACGCCTGCTTTCAGAAACATTTATATTTCAGATGTATTTTGCAGAGGAGCAGGACGGGCAGCTTATCTGAACGGACTTCCCGAAATGCCGATCGAGAATATTTCCATTAAGAATATGGTGGTTACGGGTGCTAAAGAGGGTATTGTTGTGAATAAAGTGGCAAAGCTCAACATTGAGAATGTGGAAATTGACACTCCCGATCAATCTATGATACAGATAGAAAATACGACGGATATCACCATTAACGGAAAAGAGTTGGGAACGATTTCAGAGAAACGGTTACTAACCAAAAACTAATTTAACCAGCTGTTTATACTGTTTTTATTGTCAATCTGTCAGGATGGCAATTAAATGTTTGAGTAACAGTATTATACCCGCTGACAATAGAAGCTGATAATAGGCTGACAATAAAGATCTCTGTCTTTTATTGTCAGCCTGTTTTAGTATGCTCGGCATGGTTATTAGCTACCGGGTGCAAGTCCCCAATGAGCCCTAATAGCGGGAATCATACAGCCAATAGCAATGGTGTCCCTCGCGAGTTGGAATCTGAAAGAAGCTGGCGGCAAATATCTGGTCTGACGAACAGAAACTTCATATAAGGCATATGACCGTGGGTAAGGTTGCTGAACAAACCAAAGCCCTATAGCTATTCGGAAACGGTTGGTGTAAATGGAGCAGACATAAGATAGAAAGTTAATACCCTTATCCGAGGAGGTCTCACGGACATACAGAATAGTTGTCTTTACGAAATGTATGGAGTAACGCTTGCCGTGAGAAGTCAGCAGAGGTCATAGTAGTGGGACTGTCGATATTCCCATGAAGGACCGAACCTAATAATTAAACGATAGTAATTGCAAGTTACCAAATGAAAGAAAGAATGCAGAAAACATCAGCCCAAGCTCATGACTTCCCTCAAAGAGCTAGGACGGAATCCGAATGGTATGAGGGAGTGCAGACTTTCATGTGGATGACCGAAGACAACATCGTGGAAGTACCATTTGACAAAGAACACCTATTGGAAATCATCCTTAGTCCATCGAACCTGAACAAAGCCTATAAGGCGGTAGTCAGGAACAATGGAAGTGGCGGTATCGACAAGATGTCATGCGAACAATTATTGCCATGGCTAAAGGCCAATAAGGATGAACTGATAATCTCTTTGCAGTCCGGGACTTATCGTCCCAACCCTGTACGCAGGGTAGAAATACCAAAGGACAATGGCAAAAAGCGCCTCTTAGGAATCCCCACAGTGGTAGACCGATTGGTGCAACAAGCCATAAACCAAGTGTTGACGCCGATATACGAGCGTCAGTTTTCCAAGACAAGTTACGGTTTCCGTCCCAAAAGGGGTTGCCATGATGCTCTCCGTAAGGCGCAAAAGATAGTGAGTGAAGGTTATATATATGTAGTCGACCTCGACCTTGAACGCTTTTTCGATACGGTAAGTCATAGCAAGCTGATAGAAATACTCAGCCGTACCATAAAGGATGGAAGGGTAATAAGTCTGATACACAAATATCTTCGTAGCGGTGTAATAAACCGAGGAATGTTCGAGAGGAGTACAGAAGGAACTCCCCAAGGAGGTCCTCTAAGTCCTCTGTTAAGTAATATCATGCTCAATGAATTGGACAAGGAACTGGAAAGACGTGGACACCCCTTTGTCCGTTACGCAGACGATGCGATGATATTTTGCAAATCCAAACGTGCCGCCAAACGTGTAAGGGAATCGATAACTCTGTTCATAGAAGGGAAACTCTTCCTTAAAGTGAACCATGAAAAGACGGTCGTATCTTATGTGAAAGGAGTAAAGTTCTTAGGGTACTCCTTTTATGTGAAGAAAGGGGAATGTATTCTACTTGTACACTCAAAATCCAAAAACAAGATGAAATCAAAACTCAAAGAATTGACAAGTCGGAGTAATGGATGGGGATATGAGAAAAGGAAACAGAAACTCAAAGATTACATAAGAGGATGGATTGCCTACTTCTGCCTTGCACAAATGAAAAGGCTTTGTAGTGAAACCGACGAATGGCTAAGACGACGTATTCGCATGTGTATCTGGAAATCATGGAAGAATGCCAAAACCCGAGTAGCAAACTTAAAGAAATGCGGTGTCTCTGAGTGGCAGGCATATCAATGGGGAAACACTCGTCTTGGTTATTGGCGTGTCTCGAACAGCCCAATAGTAACCTTTGTAATGTCCAATGATAAATTGCGTAAGGCAGGCTATATGGAGTTCATGGACTGCTATCTCAAATGGTGCCCAAAATAGGAACCGCCGTATGCCGAACGGCACGTACGGTGGTGTGAGAGGTCGGAAAACGAAAAAGTAGGAAGAATACCAATTCGTTTTCCTCCTACTCGATTTGTTTCAAGATGCTTATATAATTGTTTCAAGATACTTGTATCGTTGCATTAAGATACCTGTATAGTTGTATTAAGATGCTGGTAAAGTTAAGTCAGTGTGTCGGTATCAATGGCTTCCCACGGCCGTGACGAGAAGCTACCACGGGCGTGGGAAGATGTTACCACAGCCGTGGAGAGATCTCGTCACGGCCGTGGAGAACTAGTAAGACCGGTGCTTTAGGGGAACAATAGCGGCATCCTAATTGAATAATAAAGGTATCTTGGTGGAATAATGCCAGCGTGCTGAGTGAAAGGTAATGGTGGCATAGTGTAGTATTAAACAATCATGAGGTTGTGTCAAAATGCTGACACACCCTCTTTTTCATATTTTATAGTCCTGGTATATTCTCTTTTTTCTATGCCGCGTTTTTTTGATTCATTTGGTAACAAGTTGCTATATTCCAATTGTCCTTTGTTACAAATAGCCCAATAAACATAAATTTAACAGCTTTGATGAGCCGCTTTCCTTCTTTTATCAGTTTAGCACACATCTTTTTGATATTAAAAGCTATAGCAAAGAATGCAAAGTCCATCGTAACCATTTCTTCTCCAATATGCCGGAACCGGCGGTATGCCATGTTGTATTTCATTTGTCCAAACACAGCTTCGGGCTCTATGCACCTCCTGCCTCTATGCTTGAGACCTTCTTCTGAGAGCAATCTTTCCCGTGCCTGCTGTTTATATTGGTTTAATCTGTAGTTGACTTCTATAATACGATTCCCCCGTGCTTTAAAGCAACTACCGCGCAAAGGACATCCTTGACATCTTTGTGCTTTATACCGGCCGCTTTCGGTGATGTATCCGCTTGCCGTTTTGTCATGTTTGGTCCCTATACGGTTCATATGCTGCCCCATAGGGCAAACGTAATAATCCTCTTCTGCATTGTAATAGAGACTTTCCGCATGGAACGGGTTGGGAGTATAACGGGGACGCTGTTCTTTATGGAAGAAGTTGTACTTAACAAAAGCTTCTATCCCGTTCTCCTGCATGAACCGGTAATTTTCTTCCGAACCGTAACCGGAGTCTGCCACACCGATGTTGGGCAAGCGGTTATAGCGATTTTGGAAGGAGTGGAAGAAAGGGATGAGGGTCAGTGTATCGGTAGGGTTAGGAAACAGGCTGAAGTCTATAATAAATTGGTTTTCAGTACCTATTTGCAAATTATATCCGGGCTTGGTCTGCCCGTTCTTCATGGCGTCTTCTTTCATGCGCATGAATGTGGCATCAGGATCGGTCTTGGAATAGGAGTTACGTTCTCCAAGGGTATCAAGGTGGCTGTCGTATTCCATAAGCTTGTCACGATACCCTTCAAGTTCCCTGAGTTGTTTCTTCTTTTCACGAAGGGCTTTCTTCTGCTCCTTATCCTTTGTTGCAGGCTGGCGTTCCAGGACTTCTTTAAGTTCATTCACTATATCAGAGAGCATGGCGGGAGTAAATTCAACTGAGGTGTCTTTTACCGAGTTCTCTTGTGCGATAGTTTCATCCACCTGTTTCAAAAGGATGCGAATCTTGTCCAGCAACTTCGCACGGTGCTTTTCAACACTCTTGCGCCAGACAAAAGTATATTGTGTTGGCTTTGGACTCAATCTTAGTGCCGTCGATATACTCCACGTCAAGACTGATGAAACCTTTGTCGGCAAGAACAAGAACCAACTGGGTGAATACATGATTTATCTCCTCCTTTACACGGTTACGAAAACGGTTGATCGTGATAAAATCCGGATGCTCATTACCGGAAAGCCAAATATAATGAATGTCACGAAGAAGAAGCTTCTCTATTTTACGGCAAGAATAGATATTGTTCATGTAGGCATAGATAATCACCTTAAGCATCATCTTAGGATGATAAGGACAACGCCCGTTGTCCTTATACAGCTTCTTGAAGGTATCAAGATTGAGATTATCAACGACAGTGTTGACTATGCGGACCGGATCGTTCGCCGCAATATTTTCATCAATTCTTTGAGGAAAAAGAACTGTTTGGTTGGGAATGTAAGGACGAAAATGTAACTTTGCCATAACGAAAACTTATGCCTAAAGATACTAAAACTTTGGGTAATAACAAAGCCCGGGCTTGAGAAAGTCTGGGCTTTGCGTATAAAAAAAGGTTGTGCCAGCATTTTGACACAACCCCATTGTCAGCTTCTATTGTCAGTAGGTAATAGCCTGAAAACAATTACTTTATGAAGCCATAACTCTTGCCCTGACAATAAAAACCATTTTTTATAAATTCTCAATGTAGCCTAAGTTCAACTTAGCCTCAAATTATATATGGAATGGCATTACCTATTGAATCTGAATACTGCACGTTTGCAAGTCTTTTTCATTTGAACTGTTTCCGTAAAGTATCTTATATGTTCCGTTTAAAGGACGTATGGTATTGGTTGCTGTATCAAACCATTCGAAAGAATCGTATGGAAGCTCTATGTGGACATTCTGCGTCTTACCTTTAGCGATGTTAACCCGTTGGAAACCACGAAGAGTTTTTTGTGGACCTCCTTTGTCATCAGGACGGCAGATGTACACTTGAACCACTTCTTCACCATCTCTCTGTCCGATGTTGCTTACCGGGATAGTAAGGATCGCTTTTTCACCTTTGGTCAGCTTCGATTGGTTCAGGGTAGCTTTTCCATAAGAGAAACGGGTATAACTTAAACCGTAGCCGAATGGATAAAGAGGTGTTTCCGTCATGAAACGGTAGGTACGTCCTTTCATTGAATAATCTTCATAATCCGGTAATTGTTGTATGCTTTTATAGAAAGTGATAGGCAGACGTCCGGCAGGATTATAGTCTCCGAAGAGAACATCGGCAACGGCTGTTCCGCCTGCCTGTCCGGGATACCATGCTTGCAGGATAGCGTCGCAGTTCTGTGTTTCGGGTACGATGGCCATTGCCGAACCGGAGAAATTGACAAAAACAGTTTTCTTTCCATTCTTTTTCAGGAGAGCGAGCACTTCACGTTGGATGGCGGGCAATTCGATTTCCGTACGGTCGCCACCTTTGAATCCGGGATCAGATACCCGCATCGATTCTCCTTCCAACAGGGGAGAGATACCTCCGGCGAAGATGACTACATCTGCATTTTTCAACTTGTTTAGGACTTCACGGGCATCCATTGGAGTCTGTTTGGCCAGATCGAAATGAAGTGTTGGGTTGTCTTTTACCTGAATAAAATGCAATTTAATGTCATAACTCTTTCCTGCTTCATAATTGAACGAATACAGGTTGGTGTGATTCTTGATATTGGTTGCTTCCGCTATCTGCTTGCCGTTGAGGAATAAGGTAACTCCTCCATTCGTCATCACGCGGAAAGTGGCGGCGCCGGAATCTGTCGGACGGAAAGTAGAACGATAGATGGCGGTGAAGTTCTTCAATCCCACACCCGGAGCAAATACGGTAGAACCTTCTGCGCTGAAATGGAAAGGAGTAGTCAGACGGTCGGTTGCGGCAATCTTACCTTTATATTCACGGTTATTCCAATAGGTAGCGTTGAATCCGGTCTTTCCGTCGATGCTGCATTGGTTGAACAAGCTGTGCAGGGTGGTATCGTTTGTGTATCCGCACACAGGTTCGTAGATGATTTGTGCGTCGGGGAGTTTGGCGCGTATTCCTTCCAGTAAAGTTACGGTGTGTGAAGGGAAACCGTTGTAATTACCCCATTGCATTACCGAGTCGTTGGCGTTGGGGCCGATCACTGCGACTTTCATCTGGCGGTTTAATGGAAGGATATTGTTATTGTTTTGAAGCAATACAAGACTTTCATGTGCCATTTTCAGTGCCAGTTCTTTATGCTTGGGGCAGTCGATAACAGAATAAGGAATGTTACTCCACGGATGAGTCGGATTCATTTCTCCCAGTTCAAAACGGGCTTTCAGCAATCTTTTGACTGATGTGTTGATTTTCTCTTCCGAAATCAGACCTTTTTTCACGGCATCAGTGATACTTTTGAAGTTACCGCCACATTCGAGGTCTGTTCCGTTTAAAACAGCGTCGGCGGAAGCGTGGGTGGCGTCGGGATGCGTTTCATGTTTTTTGCGTTGGAAGAAATCTCCGATTGCTCCGCAGTCAGTTACTACGATTCCCTTGAATCCCCAATCGTTACGGAGAATTTGGGTTAACAGGCGATTGCTGCCACAGCAGGGATCGCCCTCAAAACGGTTGTAAGCACACATCACCTCTTTGACTCCTGCCTTTTGTACCAGCTCTTTGAAAGCTGGAAGGTAAGTTTCCCATAAATCTCTGGGAGCGATGTTCTCTGCATTGAAGCTATGGCGGTTCCATTCCGGTCCCGAGTGAACGGCAAAGTGCTTGGCGCAGGCGTGAAGTTTGTCATATTCGGCATCTTCCGGTCCTTGCAGACCTCTGACGGCTGCCATTCCCATGCGTCCGCTCAAATAAGGGTCTTCGCCGTATGTTTCCTGTCCCCGTCCCCAGCGAGGGTCGCGGAATATATTGACGTTGGGAGTCCACATGGTCAGTCCCTGATAACGTTTATACTGTCCTCTTTCATTGAACTGGCGGTTTTTGGCACGTGCTTCGTCGGATACGGCATCAAAGACTTCATATAGTAATTCGTCGTTGAAAGAAGCCGCCATGCCTATGGCTTGCGGAAAAACGGTAGCCAGTCCGGCACGGGCAACGCCATGAAGGGCCTCGTTCCACCATTCATACGGCTTAATGTCAAGTCGGGGAATAGCCGGAGAATTGTTTTGCATCAACGCTACTTTTTCTTCTAATGTGAGGCGTTGAAGCAAGTCGTCCGCCCGTTGTTCGGCAGTTAATTTCGTGTCCTGATAGGGATACTTGTTGGGTTGTTGTGCCTGTACATTTACCCCTTGAATTCCGATAAGACAGGCAATGATCCATTGCTTTTTCATTTTCTAGTTCTTTTGGTTTTTAGATTTGAGACTGCAATAGTACGTGCTTTTCATTATTTTTGTGGGGATTATCCGGTAGAAAAGGAGGATTTCTTCACTTTTTCCTCTCTTTATATTCTGATGGTGTAATTCCTATCACTTTCTTGAAGCATTTGCTGAAATACTTCGGATCGTTGAATCCCGTCATATATGCTACCTGCGAGAAGTTGTATTCGTCGCTGTCAATCAATTGGACGGCACGTTTGATACGTATTTCCCGTATAAAGTCCACTGGTGTCAGTCCGACGATTGATTTTAATTTCCGGTAGAAGATGGTACGGCTAAGCATCAGTTGTTCCGCAAATTGGTCAATGGTTAGTTCGGCATTGTCCATCTGTTCTTCCATGTAAGCCATTACTTTCTCCATAAATTGCTCGTCGTACGGAGTAATTTGTGGTTGCGAAGGAGTAAGAAGATCTGGAGAAGAGGCAGTCTTTCCTTCCATCAGCCTATTCATGTAAATTTCCTGCAATGCTTTGCGCTGACGCAGCAGGGAAGCGATACGGGTTTTTAGATAAGTGGCACTGAAAGGTTTGGTGATATAATCGTCAATACCTTGTTCCAATCCGGCGATGCGATCGTCCAAAGAAGCCTTCGCAGATAACACAATGATAGGTATATGGCAAATATTATTGTTCTCTTTGATTTGCCTGATCATCTCTAAACCATCCATCACAGGCATCATGACATCACTGATAATCAGATCTGGCAAATTGTCAACAGCATGCTGCAATCCTGCTTCACCGTTGGAAGCTGTTATCACAGTGTAGTTCTCCGATAGGATGTTTTTCAGAAATGCTTTCAACTCTTCATTATCTTCTACCACCAATATGGAGAAACCATCCGAATTATTCTCGAGGTCTTCTTTTTCCTCCACCTCTTCCGGCGCTTTCATGCTATCGACCGGATGAGGCGTTGAACTTTGGCTGTCGTTCAGGATAAACTCTACCTGCACATCTTCTTCGAAAACCTCCCGTTGTAAAGGTAAACTTACTGTGAAACGACTGCCTGCTCCCGGCTGACTGTCTACTGTAATAGTGCCATGATGCATTTCCACCATCTCTTTCACCAAAGACAATCCGATGCCGGAAGAGGGTTGCAGAATATTCTGTTTTACCAATGATTCGAAACGTTGGAACAACGAATGTTGTTTTTCTACTGCAATTCCGATTCCTTCGTCTGCCACCTCTATCTCTATCATCTTTTCTTTCGTCGTAATATTGACTGTTATTGATTTATTGGCAGGTGTATACTTGAACGCGTTGGAAAGCAGATTGAAGAATATCTTTTCAAATTTATCTCTGTCCACCCAGCTATAAACCGATTGGATGGTAGAGGTCAACTGATAGTTTATGTTCTTTTCTTCGGCTATCGATTTAAAGCTACTCATCACCTTTTGCAAAAGTGGAATCAAATCGGTCTCTTCAATCAATAGTTTCATCTTTTGATTCTGAATCTTACGAAAATCCAAAATCTGATTCATCAGCCGGAGCATGCGTTCTGTATTCTGATGTACCAAAGTCAGGTG
Source organism: Bacteroides luhongzhouii (assembly GCF_009193295.2). Lineage (NCBI taxonomy): Bacteria > Pseudomonadati > Bacteroidota > Bacteroidia > Bacteroidales > Bacteroidaceae > Bacteroides > Bacteroides luhongzhouii. The sequence continues at coordinate 2,644,185 of NZ_CP059973.1, forward strand.
TTCACGGGCGGAAGGAGAGAGGGGTTCATTCTCCAGGATTTCTGTCACAGGACTACTGATTAATGTCAGCGGAGTGCGTAACTCATGAGATATGTCAGTAAAGAATCGCAGTTTGATATTTGCTAATTGTTGCTCCATATCGACTCTGTGACGTAACCGGTAGATGTAAAACAACACATATACGATACTTGCCGTGAAGAGTATAAACAGAGTGAAATAGAGCAGCCATGCCCAATATGTTTCCCAAAAGGTGGGGAGCACGTGTATTTGCAGAGTTCGTACATTGTCTACCCAAACTCCGTCACTGTTTGTTGACTTTATCTGCAACTGGTACTTGCCGGCAGGCAAATTGATGTAACTTGCAGAACGGTTATTATCAGCTTCATTCCATTCATCCTCTAGCCCTTGCAGGCGATAGGCGTATAGAATCCCTTTCGGGTTGACGTAATCAAGTGCAGCAAACTGAAAAGTAACATTCCTTTGTGACGGCTTCAGTTCCAGTTCTTCCAGATCGTCGATAGAATGAGCGGTGGAATGTCCTTGAATCTTGAGTCCTGTAAATACAATTGGAGGGACATAGCCACTCTTTCGCATCTTCTCCGGAGAAACTTCCAGAAAACCTTTATCAGTTCCCAATACAATTTGATTGCGGGCATTGATAATAGGAAGAGCTTCGGAAAAATTGAAATCCTGGTAGATGGAACTCAACTCATAATTCTCAAATGTTTCTTTGGCAGGATTGAATTTGGAAAGTGCAATTTCCGAAACAACCCATAGTTGATTCTGCGCATCTTCAATCATCGATAGTGCCAAGTCGGAAGCCAATCCGTCATTCTTGTCATAGTTTTTGAATTGGATATTCTCACTAAGCAGATGGGGAGATATCACTTTGTTTATGCCTCCGGTAAAGCTAATCACATAAGTAGTTTTATTTTTGTCTGTATAAATGTGCATGATATCGTTGGCGTTAAGGCTGTTTTTATCTCCCGGCCTGCGGATATTCCGGTAGAATTTAATCTCTTCCAGACGTTCGAAATTGTTCGAGAATGTAAGCAATCCATTAGTCGTTCCCACTAAAATAACTCCTCCCGGAGCTTCAGCGATATTACGTACTTTCATTCCGTAAGCTATGGGATAGTTTCTTAATTCATTATTACTATGGATAAATGAGGTCTTTCCATCTTTAGTTTGTGTCAGCAAATTTAACCCGCCTCCATAACACCCTACCCAGATATTATTGCGACTATCCTGAAAGATTGTATAAATGCTGTTGCTGCTTAAACTGTAAGGATCATTGGGCTGATGCTCAAAATGGTGAATAGAGTATTGATTTTCTCTTGCTTTTTGGTTTGCTTTTATCTTTTGCGGGACTCCTGTTCTTTTTAGTTGGAAGAGACCGATATCTTTTGTCCCCAACCAGATATTTCCCTCTTTATCCTCTAAAATAGAATATACTCCATTGAAGAAGGCTTGCTTTTCTTTTGTGATATTCCCTTGTTTGGATAAGTATCCTACCAGGCTGCCATCCGGTGCAAATATTTGAATATAATTAGACTTCGATGCTGTCCATAAACGATTATGGCTGTCTTGCAGGAATGCCCGTGTTTCCGCTTCGTAATCAGTCAAATTGAATTGATAACTTTGTGGAAAGAAACATAACTTTTCTACGCCGCGTGCTGTCGCGAACCAGCAGTTTCCCTGATTATCCAATGTATAATACCTGACTAACGGGCTGAAAATGGATTTGGGATTATTGATGTCCGTAAGAAGCGGTTTGAGTGTTCTTTCTTTTCTGTCATAATAGCAGAAGTTTCCTTCTGTGGGGAGTAGCCATAGGTTTTTGGCATTATCTTCAAATATAAGTTTGCGACTTTTGCGTCCATGCTTGATAATTTCATCTTTGGGAGTGAACAGATGTTCTTTCTCATTGGCCACTAGATTAAGACGGACGATGCCAGGATCTTTTGAGAAGACCCAGATCTCTCCTTGACAGTCCTGATAGACAGATTCTACAAAGTTAGAAGTTTGTGTAGCTGTGCGGATATCTATTTGCTGGAAACTGTTCTTTGGAATAGAATACAATATCAGTCCATTGTCTGTTCCCAATGCCAGTATATCTTTCCCTATCGTAGTAACATTGTTTATTTTATCGTGCGGATAAGGAATATCTACGAATTTCAGCTTTTTAGTATGAAAGTCATACCTGGCTAACTTATCTTTCTCTGCGATCAGATAGATCGTTTCCTTTATTTGAGTGATAAATTGAAAAGGAAAGTCAGTATCCAATGTTTTCTTCCCTATGATGGAAACTCCTTTGTCCGTCAATATCCATTCGTCTTCTTCAGAGTCTTGATAAACGTTAAATATCTGGTCTCCTTTCAGGTTGTGATTCGAAGTTGCATAAAGTGTGATACCTTCTCCTTTTTTACATAATTGCTCGTCCACTCTGAATGCATATCCATTTTCACAGAGAATCCAGGCAATGCCTTTCTCCAACGAATAGATACGTGTAACATAATTACTTTGTTTCGTGGAAAGTTCAATAGGTTGAAGAACATCAATAAACTTCTCGGACTCTACATCAAAAAGACAAGCTTGCCCATCGTAAGTGGGGCACCATATATCTCCGTATTTGCTTTCTGAAATAGTTCCCATACGATTACTTCCGAATGCGTATTTACTCTCTTGTGAAGTTTTGTAAGTCTTAAACGTGTATCCGTCAAACTTGTTAAGTCCATTCCAGGTACTGAACCAGACAAGCCCTTTCTGATCCTGTAATATACTCATCACTACTCCTTGAGCAAGACCGTCACTCACCGAAAAATGTTTTACCTGGCAGATGGGTTGGGCAATTAGAGTGAGCGTTATTGTTAGAAAAAGAAATAAAGTATGGAGCCGTTTCATAGTAGTTGCTTTAATGTTTATAGCAAAAATAGATAAAACAATGCAGAATAGAAAGCGCGATAAATGGTTTGAACGAATAATACCCATTTTTGCTTATTTTTTCCTCTTTTTACTATATCGTATTGATCTCTCTTCGTTGTTTTTGAAAAGTGAAAAGAATAATATTCATTAAAAAATCCTCTTTATAATCTTATTCAGAATATAAAGAGGATAATTTTATTGACAAGAGTTGCATGGGGTATGGTGAGATGAAATCATAAATTGGGGAATAAATTGCACAAGACTTTCACAAGTATCCTCCTGCCAATGCCTAAAATCATAACAAAGCTAATTAAATTGTTTTTTGAATCGCAATGTTTATTAATTTATCTTATAGTATTTATGATTTTTTTAATATATTGAAGATATTTTGTGCCAACTTTCCATAACTCGCTGATTTTGCTTATGTTTGTAGGTAAAATAAAGAAAGAAGTGAATGAACATGTCTACGCAGCTATTATATAATGATTTTCCTACTTTTTTGCGGAAATATTTTCCTTACAAGGTACAAAAGATTTCATTGAACGCAGGTTTCACTTGTCCTAATCGTGATGGAACAAAAGGATGGGGCGGATGTACATATTGCAATAACCAGACTTTTAATCCGGATTATTGCCGGACAGAGAAATCTATCACTACCCAATTGGAAGAAGGTAAATACTTTTTTGCCCATAAATATCCGGAAATGAAATATTTAGCCTACTTTCAGGCCTATACCAATACGTATGCGGAACTGGAAGGCTTGAAGCGTAAATATGAAGAAGCGTTGACGGTAGATGGGGTAGTGGGGCTGGTGATAGGTACACGCCCCGATTGTATGCCGGAGAGTTTGTTGCGTTACTTGGAAGAATTGAACAAACATACTTTCCTTATGGTTGAATATGGGATCGAAAGCACTTGTGATGAAACTTTAAAACGCATTAACCGGGGGCATACTTATGCAGATACGGTGGAAGCCGTCCGGCGGACAGCCGCCTGCGGTATCCTGACAGGTGGACATATCATCCTCGGACTTCCGGGCGAAACGCATGATACAATGGTGGCGCAGGCGGAAAGCCTTTCCGACCTGCCTTTAGCTACACTCAAAATCCATCAGTTACAGTTGATTCGTGGTACACGAATGGCACACGAATATGATGAGAATCCTGTTGGCTTTCATTTGTTTAGCGAAGTGGAGGAATACATTGATTTGGTGATTGATTATGTAGAGCATCTCCGTCCCGATATAGTTGTGGAGCGTTTTGTTTCCCAATCTCCTAAAGATTTATTAATAGCTCCGGACTGGGGATTGAAAAATTATGAATTTGTAGCGCGTTTACAAAAAAGAATGAAAGAAAGAGGTGCTTATCAAGGTAAGAAGTATAGGGATTCGGAAAAAAGGATTATTTTTGCAGACGATAAACTTGCCACTGAATAAATAGCTGTTTGGGCGGAATATAGATGGTGGAAGAAATATTAAATGGATTTGAAGAATGGAACATAAAACAAGAATTAAAGGAAATGTCCACTATGTGGGAGTGAATGACCGTAACAAGCATAGATTTGAAGGGATGTGGCCATTGCCCTATGGAGTTTCATATAACTCTTATCTGATTGATGATGAAATGGTGGCATTGGTGGATACGGTAGATATCTGTTATTTTGAAGTCTACTTGCGTAAGATTAAGCAAGTGATTGGCGAACGTCCCATTAATTATTTGATTATAAACCACATGGAACCGGATCATTCGGGATCGATCCGACTGATTAAGCAACATTATCCGGAAATTATTATCGTGGGTAATAAGCAGACATTCGGTATGATTGAGGGTTTCTATGGGGTAACCGGCGAACAATATTTGGTAAAGGAAGGTGATTTCTTAGCTTTGGGACATCATAAACTGCGTTTTTATATGACTCCGATGGTGCATTGGCCGGAAACGATGATGACTTTTGATGAAACGGACGGCGTTCTTTTCTCCGGCGACGGATTCGGATGCTTTGGCACTGTAGATGGCGGATTCCTGGATACGCGGATCAATGTGGATAAGTATTGGGGAGAAATGGTTCGTTACTACTCTAACATCGTAGGAAAATACGGAAGCCCTGTGCAAAAAGCTTTGCAAAAATTGGGCGGACTACCTATTTCTGCCATCTGTTCTACACATGGACCGGTATGGACAGAGAATATCGCAAAGGTAATCGGCATCTATGACCGTTTGAGCCGTTATGACGCAGACGAAGGCGTTGTTATTGCTTATGGAAGCATGTATGGAAATACGGAGCAAATGGCGGAAGCTATTGCTGAAGAGCTTTCGGCACAGGGTGTTAAGAACATCGTTATGCATAATGTGACAAAGAGCCATCCTTCTTATATTATAGCGGATATCTTCCGTTACAAGGGATTGATTATCGGTTCTCCCACTTATAGTAATCAGATATTCCCGGAAGTGGAAGCGTTGCTTTCAAAGATTCTGTTGCGTGAGGTGAAGGGGCGTTATTTGGGTTATTTCGGTTCTTTCACGTGGGCAGGTGCTGCGGTGAAGCGTCTGGCAGAGTTTGCGGAAAAGAGTAAATTCGAATTGATCGGTGATCCGGTGGAGATGAAACAGGCGATGAAAGACTTGACTTATACTCAGTGTGAAAATCTGGCACGTGCCATGGCGGATCGTTTGAAGAAAGATCGTTAAAACTGTGAATGAGATAATAATTTATTAACTAACCTATAAAACAATCGACTTATGAGACTTATTATTCAGCCGGACTATCAGTCCGTATCTCTGTGGGCTGCACATTATGTTGCTGCTAAAATAAAAGCTGCCAATCCAACCCCTGAAAAACCATTTGTATTGGGCTGCCCCACCGGGTCTTCTCCTCTGGGTATGTATAAAGCTCTGATCGACCTGAATAAGAAAGGAATCGTTTCCTTCCAGAATGTGGTAACATTTAACATGGATGAATATGTAGGATTGCCGAAAGAACACCCGGAAAGCTATTATTCTTTCATGTGGAATAACTTTTTCGGTCATATCGACATCAAACCGGAGAATACGAATATTCTGAATGGTAATGCTCCGGATTTGGATGCAGAGTGTGCACGTTATGAAGAAAAGATCAAGTCATACGGTGGCATCGACCTGTTCATGGGCGGTATCGGTCCTGACGGACATATTGCGTTCAACGAACCGGGATCTTCATTGACTTCACGCACTCGTCAGAAAACATTGACGATGGATACCATCATTGCTAACTCCCGTTTCTTTGATAATGACATCAACAAAGTTCCCAAGACTTCTTTGACAGTGGGAGTGGGTACTGTGCTTTCTGCAAAGGAAGTGATGATTATTGTAAACGGTCATAACAAAGCTCGTGCTTTGTATCATGCAGTAGAAGGTGCTATCACACAGATGTGGACAATCAGTGCATTGCAAATGCATGAAAAAGGTATTATTGTTTGTGATGATGCTGCTACGGCGGAATTGAAAGTAGGTACTTACCGTTACTTCAAAGATATCGAGTCTGCTCATTTAGATCCGGAATCTTTGATTAAGTAAGCATAAAATTGATTCTATAAAAAGAATGGGCTGCATCAGTGTTGAATTGATTGCAGCCCATTTTGTAAGTTAGAGATAGCTGTCAGTGGGAATTAATTCTCTTCCAGCCAGCCTTTTCCCTGTCGGACGATTTCCAGTTCGTTGTCCGTACATTTCACTACCGTTGAAGGTTCTATACCTCCGATACCGCCGTCGATGACCAGGTCGACGATGTCACCGAACTTTTCATCTATAAGTTCGGGATCTGTCATATATTCCAAGTCCTCATGTTCTTCGTGGGGCAGTGTGGTGGTCATAATGGGAGCGTCCAGCAGGCGTGCGATTTCACGGATGATGTTATTGTCCGGCATACGGATACCCACTTCTTTCCGGTTGCGGAAGATTTTGGGTAACCGGTTGGTTCCGTTCAAAATAAAGGTAAATGGCCCCGGAAGATTATGCTTCATCAGTTTGAATACATTATTGTTTACTTTCGCATATTCGCTGATACTACTTAAATCATAACAGATGATAGACAGATTGTTTTTTCGAGGGTCTATTTCTTTAATCCGGCATATCCGTTCTATTGCACGTTCCTTCAGACCATGACAGCCGATGGCGTACATCGTATCGGTAGGATAGATGATAAGTCCGCCATCATTCAGGATATCGATGATTCGTTGCAAATCCTGCGGATTGTTATTTTTGTCATATAACTTCAGAAGCATAACTTATCCTCCTTCACTCTTATTTGAGTTTCTTTTTTAAGAAATCCAGTGCCTTTTCCGCAGCTTTCTCTGTAACTTTTTGTTTGATTGAGTCTTTATTGGCGGTAGCGGCAGAGTCCAGTCCGAGTTTCTGCCCGAGTTTGCTGATTGCTTCATCCGCTACGGCTTCGACAGCTTGGTTGGCCATGCTTTTGGTATCTACGCTGACTTTCGGAGAGGTGAACGAACCTCCGATTTTCAAGTCAAGAGTCATTAACTTAGAGATATTGCCTACGGATGCGGGCAGTTTCACTTTACCGGAATAGTCGATGGTTTGATCGAGTCCTGTGCTGCCGGAAAGATTCAACGTATAGTCTCCCATTTTTATATCAAATGGTTTGGTTTCTACGCGTCCGTCTTTGATGGTGAAATCCAATGTCATGTTTTTCACTTTCATGTCTTTCAGACTTGGTTGTTTCACGGCATCGGCTATCTGGTCGATTGCTTTTACTCCGCTTAAACTAAGGTCGCGCGTGGAAAGGCTACCGTCACCTTGCATTGTATTCAGTACGGGGCTCATGGCTGCATCCAAATCTGTCAGGACATTGATGCTTCCGGAGAAATTACCTTTCAGGTTTTCGAAGATAGGAGCCATTTTCTGCACCATATCCAGCTCTTTGTAAGCTTGCGCAAAACCGATATCGGTGAGCTTGAATCCGGCTTTCATTTCCGGCTTCTTTACGTTGGCGGTGGAGTAATAGCCGTTCATCACGACATTACCACCCATGGTGTTCATGGAAAGGTTTTTCATATCCACTTTGCCATCTTTTACAACAAGTTTACCATTCATATTATTGAACGACATCTTGTCGAATAACACCTGTTTCAGGTTGGCGTCCATTTGGAAGTCGATGTTGCGGGGAACCTCAACAATGCCTGTGGTAGCTGTAGCTACGGAGTCGGCGGACGCAGCTTCTGATGGGGAGGCTTCATCGGTAGAAGCGGTTATGAAGTCGTTCAGATTGAAGTAGTTGGAACGAATATTCAGATTTCCTTTCAATGTAGTTCCTTTCAATGCATAACCGATATAGTTTTCAAACTTGCTGTCGGCTGTGATATCGTTCTTTCCGATGTTGACGGTTGTTTCACTCAATTGGAGGTATTTCGGGGTGAAGGTGAAGAGTGACTTTTTGATTTCTACGTCCGGCATATCCTTCATCTTGAGTTTCATGTCCGTCAGTCTGATAGTACCTGAAGCTTGTATACGCTCGTATTCTTCTTTTTCGATAGATGAGAGGCGTCCCGACATTTGCATATCAGCGTCGATAGTACCGTTCAGTTCCATGTCTCCAAGCGGGTAGACTTGTTTGATCATGCCTAAGTTGAGTACTCCTTTCGCTTCTGCTTTAAAATCAGGATCGCTGACCGGTGTTTTTACATTGGCGGTCAAGCTGAACGGATTTCCGGCAAGGCGGAAACTGAACGGATTGATGTTGACTGTAGTCTGGTCAATATTTCCTCCGGGATTCTGGACGTTGGCACTGATGTTGATTTGATCTACTCCTGCCGGTAGAGCCGGATAGCGGAACATGGCATTCTTGACTTGCATGTCAATATTGAATGCGGGAACGGTATCTCCTTGCAGGATACCTTTGGCCGTTGCGGTAAGTGTTGCAGTTCCGTCTGTTTTCAGACTGGAGAATTCTGTGGCGTAAATGGCGGGAATCAATGACAAAATTTCCTTGAAGCCTATATCATTCGTGTTAAGTTTCAAGTCCATGTCAATAGCTGGGTCTTTCAAAGCTACCCAGCCGTCGATACCTGCTTGAATGGCGTTGAGGCGGATGGTGTTGTCTTTTAATGTGTATTTGTTGTTGACAAGGTCGGCATCTACGTCCATTTTAGCGGAGATATTGGCATTTGCCAGGAAAGGGATTCCATTCATCTTGTAGGTGAGTGATTTAGTTTCCGCTTCCAGTTTCAGAGTGGTATGTTCGCTTCCTAAGTCTCCGGCGCAGATAGCGTTGAAGTCGCGGATATCAGCATACATTTTACCTTGTTGGTCGTCATAAATCAGATTCATGTTTTTGATAACAAAGCGTTGCAGTTTCACTTTGAAGGGAGAAGATGTTTCTTCTTCTGTAACAGACGTTTCTGCTGTTGCTGCTGTATCCGGTTTCATGATATCCCAGTTGGCACGTCCGTCCGGTAAGACAATAGCATGTAACCGTGTGTCTTCAATAAATATTTTAGAAATATCGTAACCGCTATCTCCGAAAAGAGAGAATAAGTTGACTGCGGCGGTAACTTCTCCGGCTTGTACAAGAGTGTCATTGGCAAATTCACCTGTACCCTTCAGCCAGAAATCCTCGAGAGTGACAGAAGCCTGTGGAAAATTGCGGAACAGACTAATGTTAAGGTTCTTAAAGTCAAATTGTGCGTTAAGCATCTTGTTGCCTTCTGTTTTTACAATGTCGGCTATCTTTCCTTGGAAGGCGAAAGGAAGAAGGAACATCAAAATGATAATTACTCCTACGGTGATAGCTGCGATTTTCAAACCTTTTTTCATTTGCTTCTATTTTAAGAGTTTGATATATTACAAAGAACAAAACTAATAAAAGTTTTTGATATAGAGGGAGAAAGAAGTTATTTTTAGGGAAACTGTATCTAATTTAATTTCATCTGGTGCAGTTTTGATTCTTTTCACCACAGAAAGGAATTAAAACAGATCTAAGTTGTTTTATTAATTTCCGTACTGAAATGAAAATTGATATATTGATTACCTGGGCTATTTTTTCTTTCTAAGTTCTTCCGCAATTCTCCATTGCAGGGCGGCTTCTCCTTCTTTGCCGGCTTTTAACAGGGCGTCTCCGAAAAGTTCGTGTGCGCCGGCGTGTTCGGGTTTCAGGCTGGTGGCTTTGTCCAGGTCGGCGATGGCGCCTTCTGTGTTTTCTGTTTTTAGTCGGAGCTTTCCACGGTTATAGACTGCTTTAAAGTTTGCAGGATGGAGGTTGACAGCGGTGTTGAAACAGTTTTCAGCGTCGAAGTACTCTTTGTTGTTGAAGAGTGTGATTCCTTTTCTTATCCAGGCATCTATGTAGTTGGGATCGAGGCTAAGGGCTTTGTCGTAGTTGGCGAGGGCGGCACGTATGTCGTGGGCTTGGGTGACACATTCGTTTCCCATTAACAGATATTCGTGGGCGTATTGTCGTATACGTTCCTGTTGTTCGCGCATCTGTTCTTTGAGTTTTTTGTTTTGTTCTTTCAGTGTATTGATGATGCCGAGTTTGCGGCGGATCAAACGGCGGGGAACAGGTTTCTCAATATCGTAGCGGGAATGGATGGCACGGAAAAACTGTTCCAGACATTCTTCCATATCCCCTTTGTCGAAGGCGCGTGAGGCTGCGACATATTGCACATCGGCCTGTGCTTGTTTCAGGGCTTTGTCGATGGCTTGGCGGTTGTTGAAACGTCCGGCAAAGTTGACGATTTCGGGGCGGACGAAGACATCGGCACGGTTAACAGGCTTTTTGAGCTGGATGCCATCCAGTGAGGTACAACGGCTAAGTGCTACGTATGCTTGTCCTCCTGCAAATACACCACCTGTGAAGTCGATGACTACACGGCTGAAGGTCAGTCCCTGACTTTTATGAACAGTGATGGCCCATGCTAACCGGATAGGGTATTGAGTGAAGCTGCCTAACACTTCTTCTTCTATTTCTTTTGTTTTTTCGTTGTAGTGGTAGCGGATATTTCGCCATGATTCCAGTTTTACGTCACATTCTTTTCCATCGTCGGTGATGACGTAGATAGTTTCTTCTTCCTCATCAACTCCGGCAATGACACCAATCGTACCGTTTACCCACCTGCGGTCAAAATCGTTTTTGATAAAGATGATTTGCGCACCGGGTTTTAACACAAGCTCTTGTGAAGTGGGCAGACTGCTTTCCGGAAAATCTCCTTCGATAACTCCTTCAAAAGTAATGGGATCTCCGGGGAGTTCTGCTAATTTCTTTTCATTAATGGCGTCGACCGTATCTCTTCGGGTAGCGAGTGTGATGTACATATCCGCTTCAGATTCTTCAATCTGGCTTCCGTAGCGGGTGTTGAGTAGTTGCAAATCTGCAGCTCCGGCAGTATTGGTGCGGATATGGTCGAGGACGCTGACAAATACAGGGTCCGTCTGTCGATATACTTTTTGAAGTTCGATAGAGACCAGGTCTATTTGTCCGAACACTCTGGCAGAAAAAAAGTAAGGAGTGGGATAGAAGCGGTTCAAAATTTCCCGCTCATCGTTCTTCACGACGGGTTCCAGTTGGAAGACGTCACCCACCAATAAAAGTTGTTTTCCACCGAATGGTTCGCGAAGATTATGTGAATAAACTCGTAAGATACGGTCGATGGCATCAATGATGTCTGCGCGTACCATGGAGATTTCGTCGATAATGACCAGTTCTATTTGTTCCAGCAACTTACGATGTGGCTTGGTGTATTTGAAGAACTCGTGAATACGGCCACGTTGGAGACTTAAATTAGGATCATCCGGCAATAACGGATAGAAAGGTAGTTTGAAGAAACTGTGCATGGTACTTCCACCGGCATTGATTGCGGCAATTCCGGTCGGTGCAAGTACAACATGCTTCTTCTTGGTATGCTCGCAGACATAACGCAGGAATGTAGATTTCCCCGTACCAGCTTTTCCGGTCAGAAAGACAGATTGACGGGTATATTGAATCAGATTCAGTGCATCTTGAAATGCTGTGTTATCAGTATCTACGCTCATTTAGCACGTTGACGTATTTGCAAATTATTAAATGATTCCGAAATGTTTCATTGCCTTACTTATTCCGTCCTCGTCGATGGGAGCCGTGACATAATTGGCGGCAGCTTTCACGTCTTCTTTAGCTTGCCCCATGGCCACCCCGATGGCTGCGTGGCGAAGCATGCTGATGTCATTTCCTCCGTCTCCGAATGCCATCGTTTCTTCTAGTTTAATATCGAAGTAACGGATCATTTCATCAATTCCTTTCTGTTTGGTATCTCCTTTTGCCGTAACGTCTGCAAAGGCAGGATACCAGCGTCCTATCTCGCAGGTAGGGATGGACGGGCGGATTTCTTTTTCTTCTTCCTCCGTGATAAAAGGAGTCATCTGTATAATTTCCTTGCTTGTTGCTTCTTCAAAAGATACAGTAGGGATCACATTCACATGCAGAAAATCGTAGAATATCTTTTTCACCATATCATCAGGTTGGCAGACAGAGATATGATGTTCTTCTACGAAAATGCAGGGAACACCTTTCTTCTCGCAAAAAGCTGCCATTGCTTTCACTTCTTCCTGTGGTATGGCACTTTTATAAATAACCTGTTCACCGACAAAACAATAGGCTCCGTTCATGGTTATATATCCATCGATAAGGTTCCGGTCCTGCAATTCGGAAAGATTGTTGATAATGGCTTTCGGGCGTCCGGTAGCGATAAATATCTTTAGCCCTTTTGCGCGGGCAGCTTCCAGCGCCTCGATGGTAGAAGACGGTATACGGTGAGTTTCAAAACTGACCAGTGTTCCGTCTATATCAAAAAATAAAGCTTTCGTCATAAATTCCTTTTTGAATTGAGCACAAATGTACTACTTTTGTCTCACATAACATAAAAACATTATGCTGTATGAACTATAATTTTGATGAAATAATAAACCGTAACGGTACAGATTCTGTAAAATGGGATGCTGTAGAAAGTCGTTGGGGACGCAATGACTTGATTCCAATGTGGGTAGCTGATATGGATTTTCGTACGGCTCCTTTTGTAATAGAGGCTTTGAGAAAACGCCTAGAACATGAAGTGCTCGGATATACTTTTGCTTGCAAGGAATGGTCGGAGTCTATTGTTAATTGGCTAAAGGAGCGTCATGGCTGGACGATCCGCGAAGAGATGCTGACTTTCACTCCCGGTATTGTCCGCGGATTGGCTTTTGTTATTCATTGTTTTACGCAAAAAGGTGATAAAGTAATGGTCATGCCTCCTGTTTATCATCCTTTCTTTTTGGTAACGCAGAAGAATGAGCGTGAAGTAGTATACAGCCCATTGGTACTGAAAGATGGACAGTATCATATTGACTTTGACCGTTTTTGCCGGGATGTACAAGGATGCAAACTGCTGATTTTGAGTAATCCCCATAACCCGGGTGGACGCGTATGGACGAAAGAGGAACTTTCTCTAATAGCTGATATCTGTTACGAAAGCGGTACTTTGGTGATCTCTGACGAGATTCATGCCGACTTGACCTTACCTCCTTATAAACATCCTACTTTTGCTTTAATTTCGGAAAAAGCACGAATGAATTCACTTGTCTTTATGTCTCCGAGCAAAGCATTCAATATGCCGGGGTTGGCCAGTTCTTATGCAATTATTGAAAATGACGAACTTCGTCATCGTTTCCAAAAGTATATGGAAGCAAGTGAATTCAGTGAAGGACATCTGTTTGCTTATCTTAGTGTAGCGGCAGCTTACAGTCATGGAACAGAATGGCTGGATCAAGTGGTAGCCTATATTAAAGGAAATGTGGACTTTACAGAAACATATTTGAAAGAACATATTCCTGCCATTAAAATGATTCGTCCGCAAGCCTCTTATCTTATTTTCCTGGATTGTCGTGAGTTGGGACTCAATCAGAAAGAATTGAGCCGGCTTTTCGTAGAAGATGCTCATCTTGCATTAAATGACGGAACAACATTTGGCAAGGAGGGGGAAGGCTTTATGCGATTGAACATCGCTTGTCCGCGTGCCGTGTTGGAACAAGCATTGAAACAATTGGAACAAGCAGTAAACAATAGATAGATTTATTTATTTATTTATTCTCAACTGTACTTATCCCTATGAGAAAAAATACTCATACCTATGAGAATATATTTCCATTGGTATGAGAATCTTTTCTCATAGGGATGAGAATAATCTCTTGTCTGCATGGAATGAAACAGCGTTTATAATCACTTGTCTACTAGCTTGTAACTACCTGAAAAGGTTGATTACTTTTCTTCTTATCTCTAGCTTCAGTTGACAAAGTGCGTTGCTTATCCCTAACGAGATATTTTCCTCTTTTTCAATCCTTACTTCTGTATAAAATCTACCGGAATCAATCGTACTTCACTATTCAAACCAGAAGGCATAGGAGCCCAATGCCCATAATTAGCCGGACGATATCTTAAATCTACAATATTGATTTCCTTGAATTTGCGCCACTGCACTCCCTGTCTGTCCAATTCTGCAATCCGATTCGCAGGGAGGTTAGTGACTTCTATCTCGATGTGGTTTTTTCCAGGTTTCAGGAATTGCCCTACCTTAAGCTGATAAGGCACTGCCCATACACAGCCAGCTTCCTGTCCGTTGATTCGGACACGGGCACTTTCGCGTACGTCTCCCAAGTCAAGAATCCAATTGTCAGCTTTCAGAGCAGGCAACTCAATATCCAAAGAATACACGCCAGTTCCCATATTTGTTTGGGCTGCCGGATGATCTATGTTTGTCCATGAACATGGACGGTCTATATTAAATGTACCTTGAATTTCCGGTTTACTTTCAGCAAAGTGCAATTTCCAGCCACGATCCAGGCGGAGACTAACGGGTTGTTCTTTTACATACTTCCACGGCTTGGATGCCTGTAAAGGTTGTCGGTATGTTTGCAGGATGATAGACTCGCCCGATTTTAATTGTAGATAGACTTGTGTCTTTCCGTCTACCTGACGTACTTTCGCTTCTCCACATTCTCCGGTCATGGGGTTAAAGAGAGCGGCTGTTACGGCATTTGTACCTAAAGTGATCCAACCATCTACTCCTTTGTTTTGCAATGAAGAGATAAAGTAATGATGTCCTGTGTCATTTACTCTCCGAATGGTCTGTAACCCGAATTTTGTTTTCATTTCTTCCGCAGGGATATTGCAACTGGCCAATGTACGTGCATAATCCGTTCCAGTGATAATCTTACCTTTCCCAATCGGAGTAACGGTTGTTTCTGAAAACGATACGGCAGGCAGATTTTTCAAAGTCTGTTGATAACTTTTCCGTTTCTGTTCCAACTGACCATATCCCGACACATCTGTCGGATAGTTTTCGAGGAATACAATGGTAGCTCCTTGCTTGGCTAGTTCATAAAGATGTGCCAGCACATCACTCGGCATCAAGTGCGCAGCAGGTACTACCAGTGCTTTATAACCAGTGCCTCCCGATGTAACTAACCGTCCGTCTTTGAAACGGGTACTGCGAATAAAGTTGTCAGAGATATAATCCCCGTCATATCCGCTATTATTAATACGATGGATAGCATTGATAAATTTGGGAGCGAGTTTATCCATGTGGTGGATGGTGAAAAGTAACAATCGTCCCGGTTGCTCGTTCCACATATCATATACCGGAAGGTAAATCAGGAAATCATTATCCGGCCGTCCCATTTGCAGAAAACTCTGGCAACGGGTAATGTAATTGAAGAAAGAAGGAGCATCACGCCAAATACTATTTGTCGGGCTCATATTGATAGAAGCATAGAACAACCATCCGGGCCATTCAGCTTCTTTCGGAGAATAAGGAGTACCGTGGAAAAACATATGATTGACTCCGGAAACAAACATCAAATCCATATCCGGTTTACATTGCGACAGGGAAGTACGGAAATGCTCTGTCAGCCATGTAAATGTCTCGGAAGAAGTATATGTTTTTCCTGCAATGTGAGCTGCAGAGGAGGCATATTTCAGCATAGACAGGTCTGAATCATTCTTTTTGGTCAATGAATCCTGACGCAATCCTTCGATATGGAACTGCGACAGTCCGAAACCTTCACATTCCGGAATATCCACAGAAGCATAAATATCAATCAGATTACCGGGCGAACCATGTGCCTGATTACGGGTGATACTACCGTTCTTGTGTGCCCAGTCTGTCCATTGATGACTGAAGTTCTCCAATAAGAGGTCGGAAATGGTTTCCCGGTAATCCGACACGATGCGTTTGCTAACTTCCGGACGGTTTGCATCCAGAAACTCGGAGAAATGTTCTTCCAGTTTATACCCCCGTCTACGAGCGAACTGTTCCAGGAAATCATCCGTCCAGTCAGCTTGATAAACTTCGTATGAATCGTTGAAGAAAGTGTGTGGATAACTTGTCTTGCTACTTTTGAAAGCACGGTCAAAGCGGGAAAGATAGTTCTTTACTGCCTTTTTCGAGAGATGATTCATCACATAGCCTTCTCCTCCCGGAGCTGCCCGTTTCACTTTCTGCCTTGTTTTTCCGATGTAAAGAGCGATCACTTTCCATTTGCCGGCAGGCGCTTTCCATTGCAGCTTGTCTTTTTTGACGTGAGCAGTCAGGTTGATACATTTGCCTTTCTCATCGTATGCCATCACCCGGCTTAGTACGGAAAATGGTTGTTGCTTGGGATCGGTCACATTGATATCCTGTTCAATCTCTTTGCCGCCCTCTATTTCGTATGTCTGGAAGATAGCCTTGGTAGCCGCATCTTCGATACTGACTTCAGGTCCGCCAAAAGGCCATCCGGTTCCGGTGTTCATATCAATCTCAATACCCGTACGTTTTCCTTCCGCCTGTGTATGCTTAAGCACTTCCATCCAGCGCGGAGAAAGGAATTGAATTTCATTCGCGTCATTGCCTTGCACCCCGTAGATAGGAGTAATTTCTACTGCTCCCATTCCGGTACGTGCGTATTCTTCCAGATTATACGTCAGATTTTTTTCGTCTACGGCACTTCCCAGCCACCACCATCTGGCACCGGGACGTGCTTCCACCGGAGTGTCCGGCCATTGTTGTGCTTGCATTACTCCACCTGCGGCGAGCAGGCAAAGAACTATCAATTGTCTCTTATTCATCATTCTTTCGGTGTGTTATAGTATTCTATGTTTTCTGCGTCATCAGTTACAAAAAGCGGTCGACCGTCCGGCTGTTCAAAGTGGAAGCGGATGCCGTCGAAAGTAATGTTCCGTGCATGGCGGATATAAAACCCTTTAGCGGGAATAGTGCCGAACATCCAAGGTTCGGGATATACTTTCTCCTGTTCGGGCGGAATACGTTTACCATCTTCTTCGCTATATCCTCCTTTATAATAGAGGTGAATATTTCGGAAAGTTACGTTTTCAATACATGCACCCGGCACTCCGCTGATGATGGAAGAATAACGGCTGTCGGCATTCCAAACGTTGATATTGCTGATGAGAATGCGTTTCATGGTGCCTACAGGTGTACCTTCGGGGCTACGCATACGTGCCCCCAACCGGAGGAAGATAGGAGCGTTGACAATATTCCTCATCGTTATATTGTTGATAACAATATCTTCCAGATGTCCTCCGTCTACAGTTTCCAATGCCAGTCCCCTGCAATGTTCAAAGATACAATTAGTAATCGCAATATTGCGGAAGCCTCCACTACTTTCTGTTCCCAGTTTGATGCGGCCGGTGCGGTAACCATGATCGGGGGCTTGCGGTTCATCCAGTTGCCAGGTACCATCCAATACACTTCCTTTATCATAACCGCTTACGTAACAATCGCTGATTGTTACATTTTCCGTATCTTGGAAACATCCTAAACCGTAGGATGCTTTTAGTACAATGGCATCATCCCAAGGCGAGTTCACCGAGCACTGGCTGATACGCACATTCCGGCAACAATCGATGTCGAATCCATCCCGATTTGTATCTACTTTCAGATTCAGAATAGTCAGATGATCTACTCCTGTAGCCAACAGGGCAAAATGTCCGCAATGCAGCATGGATAAATCTTTCAGAGTCACATTTCTACACTCCTTCAAGCTGATAGCTTTATTGCCTACACCCGGCAGACGGCTTTCCTCCCGAGTCAGCCCTTTGCCGTAGATAAGTCCGGGGCCACTGATCGTTATGTTCTCCAGCCCGATTCCCCAAATTAAGGAATTCTTCCAGTGGCTGTGCCCGAAATCCTGATATTTGTTATGTTCATTCGGTTCGGCACTATCATATCCTTCCTCTTTTCCGGGGAAAGCGGCAAGAATACACGCACCTTGTTCCAGATACAAATGAATGTTACTTTTTAATCGGATAGAATAACAGGCATATTTTCCGGCTGGTAGGTAAACCGTACCCCCTCCGGCTTTTGCAGCTGCTTCAATCGCATGATTGATAGCAGGAGAATCGATGGTTTTTCCATCCGCTTTGGCTCCAAAGTCCTTAACGTTATAAATGGCTGCATGTATATAGATGCAACCAATTAACAGAGTGAATAATAAATAAGCTCTTTTCATTTTTTGTCGATTTGGGCAAAAATATCCGGTAACATATAATAGTTGTAATCCGCTTTTTCATTCTGTTCGTAGAAACAGAAGTAAAGTCGGAGTGGCTTAGTGACCTTTTCTTGAGAGAGGGTAGGAGATAAATTGCAACACCCGGTCAATACCGGTCGGTCTGTCCGTTTGCCCGATTCGTAAAGCATCAGGGGAGTTTCATCCTTATGTCCGTTGCTCAAGCGAATATCATCGCTGGGAGTAACAGCCTGTAAAGTACGTAATTTCATACTTTCTCCATAATAGCAAGTGAAAGCCTGTCCTTCCACACTGAAGACATTGATATCCGAATCCGGCTGGCAATCGCCGAAGCTCCAAAAGAGTTTATCCGCTTTTGATGTGGAAGTTACTTCTACTTCCAGGATAAATCCATGACTATCGGGCAGAGCTTTCCATTGGAAATGGATCCCTTCTACTTTTTCTTTAGGTTTCAGCCAGTGACTTTCATTTCCCTTTGATATTCCCAGCCGGAAAGTACCGACAGGCGGAGTCAGGGATTGTGCCTGTGCATCAATGAGCAAGATTCCCAGCAGTACGGTGGTCAGGAGCTGTTTCAGCATAGTTGAAGTGGATATTACTTTGTTCATTTTCCTTTAGTTCAATAGCGTTTTTGTCTTTCACATCCAATGTGATTTCAGACAAATTGAAGTTTTTTGTATAGCAGATTTTCCCCGGTTTATTGGTCTGCGCTTCGATGGCATAAAGATAGAAATTTTCCAGACGTAACGAGTCATTCCAGCCGGAAGCAGAGATAAATTCATCTACATTTTCTGCTTTGATTTTCGATACATACACATTGCGGAAGCGCGGATAACCTTTTTCGGGTGGTGTTACCGGAGTCAGCATCACTCTCCAATGTTCCGGAATATCTTTCCCTTCATACTCTTTAGGTAATACACTGTAGCTGTAACTGGGATTCCAGTTCAGATCCGCAGCCAGTACGTGGCGGACGTTTTTAGCTTTTACATCAGTCATATAGATATTTTCTATCGTTCCTCCGCGGTTCATGGCACTCTTTAACCGTAGTACAGCCGAGGTGCCGACTGCTTCAAGATTGTATCCCAATATATTCCGTATGCTGCCGGAGGTTTCACTGCCACAGGTGATGAGGCCTGCACCTTTGCGGGCTATACAGTTGCGTATTACTACATTTTCTGTGGGGAGATTGACACGCAATCCGTCTGCGTCACGTCCCGATTTGATACAAATATTATCATCATTGCAATCGACATCGCAGTTTTCAATCAGAATATTAGTGGACGAGTCGATGTCGATGCCATCCGTACTGGGGCCGTGTCCTCCCAAGTTATTATTAATGACCAGTCCGTCTATGGTACAGTAATTGGAATAAAGAATCTGGCATCCCCAAAAGCCTGTCCGCATCAGGGTGAATCCTTTGAGGGTAACGTCCGAACTGCGTTCCACGAGAATACCCCGTACACGTTTGCAGTCGTAATCTACAATCCAGCGTAATCCTTTCGCTTCATATTCTTTCCGCATTTCCCAATATTTATCCCAAAAGACTTTGCCCTGGCAATCCAGCGTTCCCTCTCCACTGACGGCAGCATTCTTTTCGTTGACAATGTTGATCACTGCTGCCGGCCATGTCATCTCAATACCTGCAATTCGCGAGTGGAATTCAGGATAGTGATGAATGTGAGGACTAGCCAGTAGAGTCACTCCCTTATCCAGTTGCAGGTTGACACCGCTTTTTACGAACAATGCCCCTGTCTGATAATATCCCGGTTGAAGGGTGACCGTGCCTCCGCCGGAGACGGAACAACTGTCGATTGCTTTCTGGATAGCCTCTGTGCTGAGCACCGTGCTGTCTGCTACTGCGCCAAAAGAATTAGCGGATAAAATAAGACTGTTTCCGGGCATTTGCCGGCTTCCTACACTGTCAGCCCATGACAAATCCGGTTGTTGCGGTACTTGCCCCCATTCGAAGCTGTTGCTTCCTGCCTGTTTGGCCGTTGGGGTGACGCAAGCTGCTGTCAAAAGTGTGCCTGCCAATAGGAACAGGGGAAAGATGCTTTTGGTTTTCATATTTATCTAATGCCTGATACTTAATACTTAATGCCTAATACTTATCTCCTAATTTCCGTCCGGTTTCTCTATTTCTGTGAAAGGTGATTCGTTCCAGTGGAAAGTGTTCACATCATCTGGGTGTGCCGGGTTATATGCCGGGTCTATTTTCAAGTGTTTGGCTAACTCGGGTACGGCTTTCTTCATACCTTCAATCACACACTGGGCTATCTGATAAGCGCCGTAGGGGTTAAAGTGGGTATTGTCTTCAAAAGCCTTGGTCTGTCCGGGATAAGTCCCTGCCGGATAGTGTACGAAGGCACGTTTGGATGTTTCCGTGCCTAATGCTTCATATAGTGTCCGAGTCATTTCGTTGAGGTCAATCAAAGGAATATTTTCTTTGGCGGCCAGCCAGCGCATAGCCTCCGGATAATCTTCATGTGTATCGCGGATATGTCCGGTTGCGTCAAAACTCCGGCGTTGGGTGGGAGTAACCAGTACGGGGTGTGCTCCACGTGCCCGCGCTTCGTCGATGAATGTTTTCAGGCTGGTCATAAAAGAGTAGTAAGCTCCTTTTCCGGGACCTTTCTGCTTCTGATCGTTATGTCCGAACTCCATGAAGAGATAATCGCCTTTCTTCATCTGACTCAATGCTTTTTTCAAACGTCCTGCTCCGATAAAAGTATTGGCCGATTCACCGGATTCCGCATAATTGGCGATACAAACATCTGTTCCGAAGAAATGGGGAATCATCTGTCCCCAACTAGCCCAAGGCTCGTTGTCCTGATCGACTACCGTACTGTTACCGCACAGAAAAACAGTGATAACCGACGGATCGGCAGGCTCGATACGGATACTTTGACACACAGGCGCATCCCCATTAAATTCCAATGTCAGTTTATCATCCCAGTTCAGTTTGGCTTTCTCACGGGGCTTGATTCGTACATATTCTTTTTCGGAGATACGAGGGGTACGCTTATTGATGATAAATGTTTCGTCTACGAATTGTCCTTTTTTAGTTGGCAGGTTCTCAATAAATAACCGACGTGACTCGCCTCTTACGGTGGTCACTCCTGCTTGTTTTTTACTTCCCAGGCGTACGGTAACTTTGTAATTTCCGTCTGGAACACGGACAGAGAAGAAGAAAGGTGCTTTACTTCCTTTCTCGGGTGTGGAGGTGAGGTCGTATCCATATCCCGTCTCCTCGCTATATCGGGGGGCGTCCGACAGTTGGTAGGTTCGGGCTTCTTCTTGGGCATTGACGGTTATTGTAGCCAAGAGTAGTAAGCCTATGATAGTAGTTTTCATTATAAATAATATGAATGTATATTGTTTATGGAATTTAGGCACGGATTACGCAGATTTTACGTTTTTTTAGAATTACGCACTCTATAAAGCAACAGCGTAATCCGTGCCTGATAATTTCCCATTTAGTTAATTTTCGGTTTGAGCTCGTCCGGCGAATCTTTGGTATAAGATTTTACGTCTCCTGCCACTTTGGTGAACAATGCCTGAATCAGCTCCGGAGATATATTCTCTGCCGGACGGAAAGCGTCTGAATTCATATAATCCAGGATTGCCTTGTGCATCTGGCGAGCAACGATTCGTTTTTCCGGTTGAGAAGTGATATCCATGCTGGTCATCATCAGTTTACCGTTCAATACGTTTGCTTCAAACAACATTCCGATTTTCCGGCTGATGAACCAAGTGTCGATGCTTTGAACGGTTGGCTGGAATTCTGCCGGGAAGTCGGTAAATTGCATCACCTGGGCTTTATTCAATAATTCCCACCATTGCAGGTTACTATGAAATTCCGTAGGAAATTCACGGAAAAGAGGATGATATTCATTCAGGAAAATACCAGTTGTGTGCGGCGGGCGCATCTTGAACCAGGAAGTATTCCAGAATACCGGGGTAAAGTACTGTTTGACTTCTTTTCCGTATTGTGTTTTGCCGGCTGCCGTAATCAAGACATTTCCCCCTTCTTTCAGTACGGAAATGGCTTTTTCATCCAGTGTGTCGGTTGTATATACATTTCCCTGTGTCAGTTCCACTTGTGCAGGATATACCCAGAAATCCCAGTCATTGACGGCATCACTGCCTTCAATACACACTTCCAGGTTTAGTTTCTGCGGAGTATTGATCCCGTTCAGGTTCATATCCACACTGCCTAGTGCACAAAGGTTTCCAATAGGAATCGTTTGTGTGCCGACAATTCCTTTGGCATATACCTTTCCGAACTTGTCTTTGATGGTATAGCTAGTTTTTGCTCCTTGCAAAGGGGCTGCACCAAAGTGGGAAACTTCGATGTCGGCATGGAATGTTTCATCATTGGCATATACAAACTTCGGAATACGGGCTAAGGGGACGGTCGGACTGCAAAAACGTCTGAATTGTTCTGCATTGATATATCCTTTTTCTTCAAAAAACACATCCAATACACCAACCAATGCCGTTCCCTGACCCGAATAATCGTTGAGAGCTAGCAATTGGAAACCTGCATAATCGGGGGTGCGCAATGTCTTTTCAATCTCATGTTTATAGCAAAGTGCCTGCAATTTGCCCGAAGCCATCATAAAATCATAACTTTGGCTTCCCATGTGGTTATCATTTAGAATATCCCTGAAAATCTCAAAGTTCTTCGCCTTGTTGACTCCGGTATATTTGCGGATTTCGTTGAAGTTCGGGAATACGCACCATTGACCTGTTTCGTGTGATACATACGGTTGTTTTACGGTGTCTATCCTTGCACGATAATCTGATTCGCTTTCCGGTTGTGCACCTGTCCAACTCAAACCGCGTGCTCCGGCTTTCACATGAAATTCATTGTGAGGTTGCCACTGCCAGCTGTTTCCTACGGAAGCTCCCGTGTATACACGACGCGGATCTGTCGCTTTCCAATAATCGACAAACTTGCTCACCCATGCTACCCAGCGTCCGGAAGGTTCATTACCACAAGCCAGCATACAGTAAGATGCATAATTTCCGTATTCTTTGGTCAGGGCAATTGTTTCATCCATCAGATATTTGTCAATTGGCTGGCCGTTACCAAGTCTTGGTCCGTGATTCGGCCAACTCGGACCTTCCGGTTGGAGATAGAAACCGACCAGATCGGCTGCGATAAAAGCTGCTTCCGGCGGGCAGAAAGAATGGAAGCGCATATGATTCAAACCATAGTTGCGGCAAATGCGGAACACTCGTTCCCAAGAAGCTACATCCATCGGAGCATAACCGGTCAATGGGAAGTCACAGTTTTCCACTGTGCCGCGAAGCATTGTTTTGCGACCATTGACGTAGAACCATTTTCCTTCTATTTTGAAATCGCGCATTCCAAATTGTACCTGTTTGATGTCGGTCTGTTTACCGTTGGTCAGTCTTGCTGTCAGTTTATACAGTGCAGGATTGAACTCATCCCACGTGAGGAAATCTTTTCCCATGGGAAGTTCCATCTCTATCGAATTGTCTCCCGGATGGATATTGAAGCTTTGCTGAACAGGAGCTACTTTGTGTTGAGTATCCGTATTGAAACTTTCGGCAGAAAGTGTAATATCTCCTTTGGTGGAAGAGGCAGACTGTATGTTCATGCGTACCAATGCTTTCTGATTGCTTAAATCAGGGTATATCTGAATGTCTTCAAAATGAACTTTGGGAGTGGCCTGTAATTCAATTCGTCCTACAATTCCATTCCAGTTACCTTGGGTCTGGTCGGTGATGCTGTGAGAGTCGGGACCTACATTGATTTCTTTGATACGGTTGTCGATGCGGATAGTCATCAGGCAGGTTTTGCCGGGAGTAACAGCCGAAGTCAGATCATACACATGAGGGACACAAAGACTGTTCTGCATACCGAGTTCCTGTTGATTGACCCATACAGTTGTTTCGATGTGCGGGCGTTCCAGGAAAAGAGTGATTCTTTCTCCTTTCCAGTTGGAAGGTATTGTAACTTTCTTTTGATACCAGGCTACCCCTACAAAATGTTTGTCGGGAGTCAGGAAAAAGGGAAGTTTCACTTGTCCTTCTATTCTGTATTTCTCCATGTATGGATTGAAATAGTAAGAGCTGTCATACAAGCTTCCGGTCCACCGGGTGCGGGCGGTTACTTCATCTCCTTTCAGCTTTTCGGGCATGGAGCCGGGGAGATTAATCTGATCATCAAGGCTTTTTTTGAACCATTGTTCCTTGGTGCCGATATCTTCCCGGTCTATCTGGAAATTCCATTTGCCGGATAAACTGAAAGAATGATTTTGCCCCGCTACGGTCAGTATAGAGGCAAATACGATGGCAATACTTACTAAAAGTTGTTTCATGATATTATAGAATTGATATGTTTTTCATCTCTAATTATAAAATCTGCCGCTAAAGTAGAGCTTTTTAAGGGTTTAGTAAATAGAAAGATGTACAGATACATAGAATATTGTATCAAAATGCACTTATAGGACGGATGGTGTACAAAACTACATGGATTTGAAATATTGTCCATGCTCTTTATCTTTGAGGAGGTTGAGAGATACCTTATCTTTGCGAGGTAAACTTTTTAATCTTAAAAGGAACCGTGAAAAAAGTAGTTGTTTGGATGGCTCTAAGTCTTTGCTCGGTAATGACAATCTTCGCCGGTGAAACTGCTTATCTCTTTTCTTATTTCATCAATGACAGTAAAGATGGATTGCATTTAGCTTATAGTTATGATGGGTTGAACTGGATACCTTTGAATGGCGGACGGTCTTATCTGACACCTTCTGTTGGTAAAGATAAATTAATGCGAGATCCGAGTGGCTGCCAGGCTCCGGACGGAACTTTTCACATGGTTTGGACTTCTAGTTGGACTAATCGGATTATCGGCCATGCTTCTTCCCGTGATTTGATTCATTGGAGTGAGCAACAGGCTATTCCGGTGATGATGCACGAGCCGACTGCCCATAATTGTTGGGCACCTGAACTCTTTTATGACGAACCTTCACAAACTTACTATATCTTTTGGGCGACTACCATCCCCGGTCGTCACAAGGAAATACCTACCAGCGAAAGCGAGAAGGGATTGAATCATCGTATTTATTATGTGACAACAAAGGATTTCCGTACTTTTTCAAAGACGAAGATGTTCTTCAACCCTGATTTCAGTGTGATTGACGCTGCCATTGTGAAAGATCCGAAGGCGGAAGACTTGATAATGATAGTCAAGAATGAGAACTCCAATCCGCCGGAAAAGAATTTGCGCGTTACGCGTACGAAGAAGATAGAAAAAGGATTCCCGACTAAAGTATCAGCGCCTATTACAGGAAAGTATTGGGCGGAAGGACCTGCTCCTCTTTTTGTCGGTGATACGCTTTATGTTTATTTCGATAAATACCGTGACCATCGTTATGGTGCCGTTCGCTCTTTAGATCATGGCGAAACATGGGAAGACGTGTCCGATCAAGTCTCTTTCCCGAGAGGTATCCGTCATGGAACGGCGTTTGCGGTAGATACTTCCGTGGTGGAGGCATTGATAGCCAATCATACTTATAATCCTTTAATCCCCGATAATGTGGCGGATCCTTCTGTTTCTAAGTTTGGTGATACCTATTATCTCTACGGAACCACTGATTTGGAATATGGTCTTGAACGTGCCGGAACACCTGTTGTGTGGAAGTCGAAAGATTTTGTAAACTGGAGCTTTGAGGGGTCTCATATTAGTGGTTTCGACTGGTCGAAAGGATATGAATATACGAATGATAAAGGGGAAAAGAAAAAGGGATATTTCCGGTATTGGGCTCCCGGGAGAGTGATTGAACACGATGGAAAGTTTTATTTATATGTCACTTTTGTCAAACCCGGTGATAAGATGGGGACTTATGTGCTTGTTGCAGATCGTCCGGAGGGGTCTTTCCGGTTTACCGAAGGAAAGGGGCTCTTTGCTTCTGGAGAAGAAGTCGATAGCCCGGCTATTATTAATGATATCGACGGAGAGCCTTTTATTGATGATGACAGTACGGGATATATTTTGGGGCGTCGTTGGAATGCGGCACGTCTTTCCGCTGACCGGCTTCATTTGGATGGGGAACCGGTGACATTGAAAACAGCCCGTCAGGGATATTCAGAGGGGTCGATAATGTTTAAACGCAAAGGTATCTATTATTATATTTATACATTGAGCGGTCATCAGAATTATGCAAATGCATACATGATGAGCCGCGAATCTCCTCTTACAGGTTTTGCAAAACCGGAGGGCAACGATATCTTTTTATTTTCTTCTCCCGAAAATCAAGTGTGGGGACCGGGACATGGCAATGTGTTCTACGATGAAGGAACGGATGAGTATATCTTTCTTTATCTTGAATATGGAGATGGTGGAACCACCCGGCAGGTATATGCTAACCGGAGTCAGTTTTACTTTACCCGCCCTACTGAAGGACATACGTGGTGGTTAGAGAAATCGATGGATGGAAAAAACTGGCGGACATGTGCGGAACAAGCTAAAGTAGAAGTTCGCTCCCCACATTTGGCGAAGAAGATAGGCGAGGCCCGTTATCTTCGTCTTCATATCCGCAGGGGAGATGCTGGATTATGGGAATGGAAAATCTATGAGAAATAATAATTTTCAGGCCCGGATTCTCTATTTATAAATTAATATTGAACTAATAATCACACTGATAATCTCATCGAATTTATGAAGTATATGATAAAAAGTAAAATGTTGGCAGCTTTTTGTGCCGCCTGCCTGCTGACCCTTTCAACCACAGCACAAACCTCTTCTTGGTTTAATGACAAAGATCTGACACTGACAGGCGTCTACTATTATCCTGAACACTGGGATGAAAGCCAGTGGGAACGTGACTTCAAGAAAATGCATGACTTGGGATTTGAATTTACTCATTTTGCCGAGTTTGCCTGGGCACAATTGGAGCCGGAAGAAGGGCGTTATGATTTTGCCTGGCTCGACAGAGCGGTAGCTTTAGCTGCTAAATATGATTTGAAAGTGATAATGTGTACGTCTACTGCTACTCCTCCAGTGTGGATGAGCCGGAAATATCCTGAAATTCTATTGAAGAATGAAGATGGAACGGTACTTGATCACGGAGCCCGTCAACATGCTTCATTTGCTTCTCCTCTTTATAGGGAGTTATCTTATAAGATGATTGAAAAACTGGCGCAGCACTATGGTAACGATCCTCGTGTTATCGGATGGCAACTTGATAACGAGCCTGCCGTACAGTTTGACTATAATCCGAAAGCGGAACTTGCCTTTCGTGATTTCCTTCGAGGCAAATATAATAATAACATCCAATCTTTAAATGATGCATGGGGAACTGCTTTTTGGAGTGAGGCTTATTCTTCTTTTGATGAAATAACGCTTCCCAAGCGTGTACAGATGTTTATGAACCATCATCAGATTTTGGATTATCGTCGTTTTGCAGCAACGCAAACCAATGATTTTCTGAATGAGCAATGCTTGTTAATCAAGAAATATGCGAAGAACCAATGGGTAACGACCAATTATATACCGAACTACGATGAAGGACATATTGGTGGTAGTCCTGCGTTGGATTTCCAAAGCTATACTCGTTACATGGTATATGGAGATAATGAGGGAATTGGTCGTCGGGGCTATCGTGTGGGTAATCCATTGCGTATTGTCTGGGCGAATGATTTTTTCCGTCCGATACAGGGAACGTATGGTGTAATGGAACTGCAACCAGGACAAGTGAACTGGGGCAGTATCAATCCCCAGCCTCTTCCGGGAGCTGTCCGTCTATGGATGTGGAGTGTATTTGCCGGTGGAAGTGATTTTATCTGTACTTACCGCTATCGCCAACCGCTCTATGGTACAGAACAGTATCATTATGGAATAGTGGGAACAGATGGAGTGACTGTTACCCCCGGTGGAAAAGAGTATGAAACTTTTATAAAAGAGATTCGTGAACTTCGTAAGCATTATGCTCCCCGTGAAGCGAAGCCTGCTGATTACCTTGCACGTCGTACTGCTATTCTTTTCAACCATGAAAACTTCTGGAGCATTGAGCGACAGAAACAAAATCGTACATGGGATACTTTTGCACATATTGAAAAGTATTATCGTACCTTAAAATCATTCGGAGCACCCGTCGATTTTATTTCAGAAGCCAAGAACTTATCCAATTATCCGGTCGTCATTGCGCCGGCTTATCAATTAGCTGATAAAGAACTGGTGGACAAATGGAGTTCTTATGTGAAGAATGGCGGAAACCTCATTCTGACTTGTCGTACGGCACAGAAGGATCGTTATGGTCGTCTTCCGGAGATTCCTTTTGGTTCTATGATTACTCCGCTGACCGGAAATGAAATGAATTTTTATGATTTGCTTCTTCCCGAAGATCCCGGTACTGTTGTTATGAACGGAAAAGAGTATGCCTGGAATACATGGGGAGAGATTCTGAATCCTCCGGCAGATGCTCAAATATGGGCTACTTATAAAAAAGAATTCTATGAAGGAAGTCCGGCCGTGACTTTCCGCAAACTGGGGAAAGGTACGATTACTTATGTTGGAGTGGACAGCCACAACGGAGCATTGGAAAAAGATATATTGAAAAAACTATATGCACTGCTGAATATACCGGTAATGGATTTGCCTTATGGCGTGACAATGGAATACCGGAATGGCTTGGGAATTGTTTTGAACTATTCAGACCAGCCCTATGCCTTCAACTTGCCGAAAGGAGCCAAAGCATTGATTGGAACTACAGAGATTCCTACAGCGGGTGTATTGGTGTTTTCAATGTGACCGACTATAAACTAATATTCTTATCTTTAATGTGTTTGAAGAATTAAAAATATGATACTGTAATGAAGACTTACTTACTGAAACCGATGGTAGTTGTCTGCCTTTGCTTATTGACAGCTTCCCTTACTTTTGCCGCTGATAATTATAAAATGGTAAAGGTGAAAGCTCCTTTCCCTTAAAGTATTTATCTATCCGGACAAAGACTTTCTGATTACAGATTACAGAGCAAAAACCGGAGGTGAAGTAAACAATACAAAAGCGATTGCTGCCGCTATTGAAGCGTGTCATAAATCTGGAGGCGGACGTGTTGTTGTTCCGGCAGGTATATGGTTGACTGGACCGATTTATTTTAAAAGTAATGTGAATCTTTATTTGGAGGAGAATGCAATTCTGAATTTTACGGATAATCCTTCTGATTATCTTCCGGCAGTGATGACTTCATGGGAAGGTTTGTAATGTTATAATTATTCTCCGTTACTCTATGCTTTTGAATGTGAGAATGTGGCAATTACAGGTAAAGGGACTCTTCAGCTGAAGATGGACATCTGGAAAGTGTGGTTCAAACGTCCTCAACCTCATTTGGAAGCATTGAAAGAGTTATATACGAAAGCTTCGACCGATGTTCCTGTTATTGAACGTCAAATGGCAGTAGGTGAGAACCACCTTCGTCCGCACTTGATTCATTTCAATCGCTGCAAGAATGTTTTATTGGAGGGGTTTAAGGTTCGTGAAAGTCCGTTTTGGACCATTCACCTCTATATGTGTGATGGAGGACTGGTGTGTAATCTGAATGTAAAAGCGCATGGACATAATAATGACGGTATTGATTTCGAAATGAGCCGTAACTTTCTAGTGGAAGATTGTTCTTTCGATCAGGGGGATGATGCGGTAGTGATTAAAGCCGGACGTAATCAGGATGCCTGGCGGTTGAATACTCCTTGTGAGAACATTGTTATCCGTAATTGTCAGATTCTTAAAGGGCATACTTTGCTTGGCATCGGAAGTGAAATCTCGGGAGGAATACGAATATCTATATGCACGATTGTACAGCTCCTAACTCTGTATTACGTCTTTTCTTTGTAAAAACCAATCATCGTAGAGGTGGGGTTATAGAAAATGTTTATATGGAGAATGTACAGGCAGGAACGGCTCAACGTGTACTTGAAATAGATACCAAAGTGTTATACCAATGGAAAGACCTGGTACCTACTTATGAAGAACGGATTACCCGGATTGACGGTATTTATATGGATAAAGTCACTTGTGAGTCGGCAGACGCTATTTACGAATTAAAAGGCAACTCCAAACTTCCGGTTAAGAATGTGAAAATCAGAGATGTAAAAGTAGGAAAGGTGAAGAAGTTCGTGAAGAAAGTGATCAATGTGGATAATGTAGTGGAACAGAATGTGACCTATGAAAGGGAGGCCAAATAATCATTTTCTGAAATTGGCAGAAAAAATCGTACTGTCATATTAGCATAATTTAGTATATTAGCAGCAAAATTGAAAACTTTATTCTAATATGAAGAAATCTTGTTTTTTGCTGCTATTAGCTATTTTATGTAGCAGTATAAGTTTTGCTCAAAGTCTGAAATCTGTCTCTATTTTAGGCGACTCGTATTCAACATTTGAAGGATACCTGCAACCGGATACTAATAGTATTTGGTATTACGTCTCTCCACGACAACAAACGGATGTGATTTCAGTAAAACAGACGTGGTGGCATAAATTCATCAAAGAGAATAATTACCGCCTCTGCGTCAATAATTCATTTTCGGGTGCAACGATTTGTAATACGGGGTATCGCAATGCGGATTACTCGGATCGCTCTTTTATAACCCGTATGGATCAACTGGGTTGCCCGGATGTGATTTTTATTTTTGGCGCAACTAATGATTGTTGGGCTGGTTCTCCGCTTGGAGAGTATCAGTATGCGGGATGGGCTAAAGATGATTTGTATAAATTCCGTCCGGCTATGGCTTATATGCTCGAGCACATGATTGATCGCTATCCTAATGTTGAAATCTATTTTCTATTGAATTCCGGTTTAAAGGAAGAGTTTAATGAATCAGTCAGAACTATCTGCAGTCATTATAATATTGATTGCATAGAATTGCATGACATTGACAAAAAGAGTGGTCATCCTTCAATAAAGGGAATGGAGCAGATTAGTGAACAGATTAAAGAGTTCATGGTGAAGAAGACGAAGTAAAAAAAGATCTTTAAAATATATTGCTATTTGTTGCTCTCTCTGATTAGAAAATGTAAGTAGAATTTAAATAGGTACCCTATCTTAATACCTCGAATATAACATTCTTTTCTTCTCTTTTTCATTGCTGATTCTCGAAATACCGATTTGTCTCTTTTTTAATTCATCTATCAATAAATCAAGTTTTCGTACATTGCTTACAGACATTTATATCTGGTCTGTGAATGATGTGCTACTGCTATCCTTATCTGATGTCTGTTATTTGATAATTTTTTAGTTGGAACAATTACAATTGAAAAATTCGCCATATAGTTTTTTAGGTTTATAAATTACTGTTTTCCATACAATAAAATAGAAACAAGAAGGTCCATATTCATTGGGCATTAATCTAATAATCACCCATAGCATGGAATATCGTGCAAAAGACGGTATTTTCCATGCATTTGTACGATTCTGCATTGCTATATCTTGATTAAGTCGTTATGTTTGGAACACTTTTTCACAGGTAGAGCGTAAAAAGTTGCTTTTAAAAAGAGAATCTAACTTTTGTTTAACTTAATAAATATAAATAATGCGAATCAGTATTTGATTCCTTAGTTAAAAATTAGAGTAATTAATGCGATGGCAATTTTTCCCATCGTATGTACCAGAAGTCCAGATGTAGATCTGACTTTCATCGCTCTTTGAATATTTGTTTTTTCATTCAACCAGTTGAATAATGCTTCAATGGGTTGTCTGACTTTTGAGACTGCCGTTGAAAACAAGTCTCTTGCCGCTTTCTCCCTTTTTGTTATTTCAGGTGATTCTTCTTTGATAGCTTTTACAGGAGTAAATAGCTTGAGTTTTTTGCATTCTTTTGTCTCTTTATAGAATGGTATATCCGAATATATTTTATCGGCATATATTTCTCTATTGTTCAGATTTCCCACACATTCTTTTTTGAATACAGTGGAGTCATTTTCATCAGCAGCGGAAAGTGAGCATTTCAGGAAAAGGTATAGTCCCTTTTCTACGGAAAGCCCCTGCATGGAGTTTTAGTCCGAAGTAATACATGTTCTTTGTCGAACAATATCCTTTGGAAGTAATCTCAGTGGCTACTTTTCCTACTTTGTTCTTTCCCGTGCAAGTAATGATAGGCATTGAGTCAACTAATGATTTCATACTGTCACAATCTTGAGTGAAGACTCGTAAACATCGCAGATATACATATATATTTTTATAAGTTTTAATTCTTTCTCCTTGGGAATCATAATTAGAACAATGAGTGGCTTTATTCTTCTAATATACTGATTTTTAGGGAGATTAGAAAATTAAATTAATGAGATAATTAACTGGATAATAACATTCTAACAAGCGAAAAGGTAGATGATTATCAACTGCTGATTCGCATTATTAATAGATTACGGGATAAGTAGCATACTCTATTCCTTATGCTCTTATTTTAAATAATTCTTTAATGGGCAATTGCTCTTTTTCAACCCTTCAGCAATGCTTTTCGCATTCATGTGCGCTCCTTTTAAGGAAGTGTGTGTATGGTCATGATTATAGAAAGTTGCCGCTTTCTTGATACCTGTCTTTTCCAGTTTATCGGCACTAATCTTATTCAGGTCAATGAAATAAGCTCCCGTAGCTTCCGCAGCTTCACGTGTCCACTTGCCAAAAGACTCGGTATTACGTTCTATCTTTCCATCTTTCCATTTGTTGCGTGGCGTATGACTTAGAACGATGGGAATGGCTCCTTTCTCTTGAACATCCATGATGAACTTCCGAAGATACCAGCCAAACGTATAAATTACCTGATACTTACCGGTCTTTTCCATTAGAAATACTTTGCTTTCATCACCGGAACCACGTAATTCGGCACGGGCCTTTCCTACATTAATATCTCCTGCATCATTATGTCCGAACTGAATCAGAACGAAGTCTCCCGGTTGCAAAGCATTGTATACCTTATCCCAACGACCTTCATCCAGGAAAGTGCGTGCACTTCGTCCTGCCATAGCCCGGTTCTCAACGGAAATCTTATTCAGATTAACCTCGTCGGCAATGACGCTTCCCCAACCCCACATACCGTTTTTATCTTTATCTTCATTTTTCACTGTACTGTCTCCAACTGTAAACAACACCGGACGTCCTTCTTTCCGGCTAGAACCTGTCACTGTATCTTTCTCAATAGGTTTCAGATAATTGGCTAATTCCAGCCCTTCATACGCACGTATTCCGTCAGCAGCAGATTCTGCATTGACTTTAGCACCGAAAGCACTTGTATGTATACGGTCGATGTAGAACATATATTTCACCTTATTCTTGCCGAACTTCTCAAATTTGCGGGCACTGATATCATTCAAATCAATAAAAGGAACACGCTGTTCTTCGGCTACTTGCTTTGCCCACAATCCGAAAGTCTTGTTGACACGTGTGATGATGGTGCTGTCTTTATCTTCCCAGGCATTGCGGGGAGTAAGCGAAAATAGGATAGGATGAGCACCTTTGGCTTTTACATTCTGAATGAAACGACGCATATATTCCCCGTAGGTATATACGGTTTCTTTTACTCCGGTTTCTTTAATCGTTACGTTCAGTGTATCTTTGCCAATTCCGGGAATGGAAGCACGGGCACGTCCGCTGTCGTATGGGCCGTTGTCATTGTGCCCCAATTCGATGATAACCCAGTCTCCCGGGCGTACTCCTTTGATTACATCCGGCCATAAACGGTTATAGAAAGTACGGCTACTGGTTCCACCCAATGCATGATTCTCTACAGTAATCCGGTTAGAGTCGAAATAATCACCTGCATAATAGCCCCATCCCCATTGTCCGTTGTTGCCGTTTCCTAAAGTTCCGGTACGCATGGTAGAGTTACCTACCAGGAACAGAACTGGGTTGTCACCTTTCCGGCTGGAACCGGCTTCCGGTCGCGAGGTACGTGCTTTATTCAGGCTGTCCAGCGTGTTGTCAATTACTTGATTGACATCTGCCATGGGAGTGGAAACTTTATTTTGCGCTTGCAGTTGCAAACTGAATGTAATGGCCGTCAGCCAACATATATACGGGAATAATTTGTTTTTCATGAATCTGTTTTCTTTGAAATCCCTCACTGACCGGTGTCTAAACAGTCAGTGAGGGAACTAGCTACTAACTAACCTCTAACTAAACCTAATGAATGATTATCTTTAAACCTAATGAAAAAACTGTCTATGTTATTTTAATTTATAAACTTCTGTTCCGGCAAGCAGGAAACAACCGACTCCGTAGTCTTCAAAGTCGGGCACACTCTTATAAGTAACCGGCTGTCCGTCTTTAGGCTCTTTGCCTGTTCCCTGCACATATCCCAGGAATCCGTTCGGGTGTACTGCATCTTTCACCATAGCGTTCCATGCTTTTAAAAGGACGGGAAGATATTCTTTGCGGTCGAGTAATCCGTTGCGCACTCCCCAAGCCATACCGTATACAAACAGCGCTGTTCCGGAAGTCTCTTTGCCTCCGAAGTTCGTCGGATCATGAAGGCTCACATTCCAGAAACCATCTTCACGCTGACATTTTTTAAGTGCCTTGCTCATAGCGAGAAAATCATTTGTATAGTCCTGACGATGTGTTTCATTAGTAGGGATTTCATCCAATACCCGTACAAGAGCTGCATATACCCAGCCATTTCCACGACTCCAGTAGCAATCCTCTCCATTCGGTTCTTTGTAAGGAGGATCAAAATCATGATCGCGCCACCATAAGCAATCTTTAGGATTATACATTCCGGCTTCTCCGTGCACGTTACGAGTATAAGAATACATATCCCACATCTTATCGTAGTATTTCTGTTCACCGGTCATTTTTCCAAACTTTGCGTAGATTGGCATTGCCATCTGGATAGCGTCAATCCACCACCAATCGTTCACCTGCGGAGTGTTGACTACCATATCGATACTTGCTTTTATATTCCGGATCATATTCGGATCGGACGGACACATATTATAAAGGTCGATATAAACTTGTCCGCAGCAATGATCATCTGCGTTACGGGTCGTATTGCCGTTTCTCATTCCCCATTTGTGGAAATCAGCCCAATCGTAGGCATACTTATAATAATCCTCACGCGGGTAAATGCCATACAGAGCCATTAATCCTTCATAATATACGCCTCTCGTCCATATATTGCTTGGACGAACTCTGCCAAAGAAAGAAGGCAATGTGTAATCGGCATACTTTTTCATAAAATAGTCGTTTACTTTTACGATAGTCTCTAAAGTCTCTTTTTGTGCAGGTAACTCTTGTGCCATGACCGGCTTTCCTGTCATAAGACAAAGAAGGGTTACTGTAAAGAATGAGAGTAGTGATTTCTTCATGGTGAAATAATTCTGTTTTATTAATTGGGGGGTCATTCTAATTTTCATTGGCAAAGATAAGGGACGCACTTTTCTTTTTCAATGGATTTCCGTTCAGATATATTCATTTTTGTTCACCGGGTAGTTATAATATGGTTTAAAAGTAGGCTATATGATGATTTCTACATAGATCTGTACAATATTCTATTTTATAAGTAGGCTGTGCCACTTACTTTTGTGTTGTAAATTGATTAACGATAAAACTATGAAATGCATAAGTGCTTTTTTAAGTCTGTGTCTGATAGCTGCTTTTGTAGTGGCGCAGCCGAACTATGACTTTTCGAAACTAAAACGCGAACATTTGGGACGCGGTGTGATTGCCATCAGAGAGAATCCATCTACCGTTGCCGTGTCTTGGCGTTATCTGTCCTCCGATCCGATGGACGAATCTTTTGATGTTTATAGAAATGGTGAAAAGCTAAACAAGCATCCGGTAAGAAATGCGACTTTCTTTCAGGACATATATAAAGGTACGGAATCCGTACTTTATACCGTCAAAGCTATCAAATCAAAAACGGAAAGCTGTTATCAACTGCCGTCCGATGCTCCGGCAGGTTATCTGAACATCCCGCTGAATCGTCCTGAAAACGGTACGATTCCAACCGGACAAAGTTATTTCTATGCTCCTAATGATGCTAGTATCGGCGATGTGGACGGCGACGGGGAATATGAGATTATCTTGAAATGGGACCCGTCGAACGCACACGATAATTCGCATGACGGTTACACCGGAGAGGTATATTTCGATTGTTATAAATTAAACGGGAAACATTTATGGCGCATTAATCTGGGACGCAATATACGTGCCGGTGCACACTATACCCAGTTTATGCTGTTTGACCTCAATGGTGACGGTAAAGCGGAAGTAGTAATGAAAACCGCCGACGGAACAGTGGAC
Organism: Bacteroides luhongzhouii; assembly: GCF_009193295.2. Classification (NCBI taxonomy): domain Bacteria; kingdom Pseudomonadati; phylum Bacteroidota; class Bacteroidia; order Bacteroidales; family Bacteroidaceae; genus Bacteroides; species Bacteroides luhongzhouii. The sequence goes on from NZ_CP059973.1 coordinate 2,680,905, forward strand.
GGAAAAGGAAAAGTGATTGGAGATGCGCAAGCTGACTATCGGAATGAACAGGGACGTATTTTGACCGGACCGGAATATCTGACTGTCTTCAACGGATTGACAGGAGAAGCGATGCAAACGATTGATTACGTACCGGGAAGAGGAAATCTAATGGATTGGGGAGACAATCGTGGTAATCGTAGTGACCGCTTTTTGGCTTGCGTTGCTTATCTCGATGGCATTCATCCTAGTGTTGTGATGTGTCGTGGATATTATACCCGTACAGTATTGGCAGCATACGACTGGAATGGAAAGGAACTGAAAGAACGCTGGATTTTCGACAGTAACCATCCCGGTTGTGAAGATTATGCCGGACAAGGTAATCATAACCTTCGGGTAGGTGATGTAGATGGTGACGGATGCGATGAGATTATCTACGGCTCGTGTGCCATCGATCATAACGGCAAAGGTCTGTACACAACGAAGATGGGACATGGAGACGCGATTCATCTGACTCATTTTGATCCTTCCCGCAAAGGGTTGCAAGTGTGGGACTGCCACGAAAACAAGCGTGACGGAAGTACGTACAGAGATGCGGCAACCGGAGAAATACTTTTTCAGATAAAAGATAGTACAGATGTCGGGCGTTGCATGGCGGCTGATATTGATCCGACCCAAGCGGGCGTTGAAATGTGGTCTCTTGCTTCTGGAGGAATAAGAAATATAAAAGGAGAAGTGGTGAAAGCCCGTGTCAGAGGATTGTCATGTAATATGGCTGTCTGGCGGGAAGAAGTGCTGTTGCGCACAGTGGATAATACCGCTTTGCGCCTTTATGTCTCCACCATTCCCACTGATTACCGCTTCCACACCTTTTTGGAAGATCCTGTTTATCGCATCAGTATCGCTACCCAAAACGTAGCCTACAACCAGCCGACACAACTGGGATTCTACTTTGGACCGGATTTGCAGGGAACCATATTCAGAGGATGTAAAATACCTAAAAAATAAAATATGAATATTCGTATCATAGCCATTGCTTCGTTGCTGATAGCTTTGCCTGTCAGCGCATAGAAAAAGAAGACTGTAGTGAATGACTCAAACACCCCTTTGCATTTATTGCAACCTGCTTATCAGGGCACGTATGGTGATTTGACACCGGAACAGGTAAAGAAAGATGTTGACCGTGTATTTGCTTATATAGATAAGGAGACTCCCGCCCGTGTGGTAGACAAGAATACGGGTAAGGTAATTATCGATTATACTACGATGGGAGAGGAGGCGCAACTGGAACGTGGTGCTTTCCGACTGGCTAGTTATGAATGGGGAGTGACTTACTCTGCCTTGATAGCGGCATCCGAAGCTACAGGCGACGCACGCTATATGGATTATGTACAGAATCGTTCTCGTTTTTTGGTCGAAGTAGCACCGCATTTTAAGCGTGTTTATAAAGAAAAGGGTACAACGGACCCGCAGTTACTTCAAATCCTCACCCCACACGCATTGGATGACGCGGGAGCTGTATGTGCGGCGATGGTGAAAGTCCGTTTGAAAGATTCCTCGCTTCCTGTAGATGAGCTGATACGTAATTATTTTGATTTCATCATTAATAAAGAGTATCGTCTGGCAGATGGAACTTTTGCACGCAACCGTCCGCAGCATAACACTCTTTGGCTGGATGATATCCAAAAAATGGAAGGGGGAGCAGGTTCGCAGGATTTAGGCAATACGGAAATCGTACAGAAATGGTGGGACTATATGGCGGATATCATGGAAGTGAATCCGGACAACTCGCCGGTATCCATTCCTTTGCCGGAAGTATTCCATATGGATTGAATTTCAGGTAATTCTATCAGTCTGTAATTTTTTTTTAGGCGCGGATTACACGGATTACACAGATTTAAGAATAAAAAATCCGCGTTATCCGTGTAATCCGCGCCTAAGAAATGCTAATAATGGACCTTTGGCATTTTCACTTCCTACTATTTAATGGAGGGTTTCTTTTATTATCTCAACTATCTTGATTATTTTTGTTCAACATTTATCATTAATCTTGGAATCTATATGACGCAAAGACACCTTTTAGTCTTCACTTTCCTTGTTAGCTTTGTACTGAATTCCTATAGTGCAATAGAGCTTCGTTCTACACAAATGAGAACTAGTGACGGTCTTCCCAACAACTCTATCCGATACATCTATCAGGATAGCAAAGGCTTTTTGTGGCTGGCTACCTTGAACGGATTAAGTCGTTATGATGGTAACTCTTTCCTGACCTTTCGTCCGGAAGCCGGAGATAAAGTGTCTTTGGCAGACAATCGGATTTACGATCTCACAGAAGATAAAGATGTTTTTTTATGGATTTCCACTACACCTGAACTATATAGCTGTTATGATTTGCAACGTGCCCGTTTTGTTGATTACACGGGTTGCGGCGAGTTAAGGCAGAATTATTCTGCTGTATTCGTTACAGCCAACGGAGACGTGTGGTTATCACATCAGGGCAATGGTTGCCGACGTATGGTGCATCAGAAAAACGGTGAAATGACATCCACCGTATTCAGAACAGAATGTGGAAACCTGCCGGACAACCGGGTGAAATTCGTGAATGAAGATGCCAGTGGACGTATCTGGATCGGCACTCAATGCGGATTGGTTTCTGTCTCCAACGGACAATACCGGATAGAAGACCGATTGATTCATTTCACTTCTTCTCTGGCTTATAAGGATGACATGTATTTCCTTACGGTAGATGGAGATATTTATTATTACCATTCGGCTACGCAGAAGATGCAGAAGCTAGCTGCCCTTTCAACCGTTGCAGGGCAGACATCGCCTACCGGAAATTTCTTGTTGAAAGATAAATGGATGATTCTGACTACGACCGGAGTATATATTTATGATTTTACGACCGGAGAAGTAGCTGCTGATCCTCGTCTGAATATTAAAAAGGGCGAACTGATTCGCGACAACCACGGAGACTATTGGATATATAATCATACTGGACGCCTCACCTATGTGGTTGCCACAACCGGTGAAAGTAAAGATTTCCAGTTGATCCCTCAGGACAAGATCAGCTACATCGACTTCGAGCGTTATCATATCGTACATGATTCCCGGGGAATAATCTGGATTTCTACCTATGGGAATGGTCTTTTTGCTTATAATACAGCCGAAGATAAGCTGGAACATTTCGTTGCCAACATCAACGATCAAAGTCATATCAGTTCGGATTTCCTGCAGTATGTTATGGAAGATCGTGCCGGTGGCATCTGGGTCGCTTCGGAATATTCGGGTTTATCCCGCATTTCAGTGTTGAATGAAGGAACTTCCCGCATCTATCCCGAGTCCCGTGAACTGTTCGACCGTTCGAATACCATCCGTATGCTGACCAAGAGGTCTAATGGCGATATTTGGGTAGGTACGCGTAAAGGCGGACTTTATACCTTTGACGCGAATCTTCAGTCGAAAATGACGAATCAATATTTCCATTCCAATATTTATGCAATCGCTGAAGATCGCCAGGGACGGATGTGGACAGGAACCCGTGGAAATGGATTGAAGGTGGGAGATATCTGGTATCATAATACCCCGTCCGACCCGACTTCATTGTCGGATAATAACGTTTTTGCTATTTATCGCGATCGCAAAGACCGTATGTGGGTGGGTACATTCGGCGGAGGACTCGAATTGGCTGAACCTACTTCTGACGGGAAATATAAATTCCGGCATTTCTTCCAGAAAACGTTCGGAATGAGGATGGTGCGTGTGATAGAAGAAGATGAAAACGGAATGGTCTGGGTAGGAACCAGTGAGGGGATTTGTATCTTTCATCCGGACTCATTGATTGCAGATGGTGATAATTATCATCTTTTCAGTTATACAAACGGAAAATTCTGCAGTAATGAAATCAAATGTATCTATCGTGATACGAAAGGACGTATGTGGATTGGTACTTCCGGTTCGGGACTGAACCTCTGTACGCCGCAGGACAACTATCGTTCATTGAAATATGAGCATTACGGAACTTCCGAAGGGTTGGTCAACGATGTGATCCAGTCTATTCTGGGAGATAAAAAAGGAACCCTTTGGGTAGCGACCGAATATGGAATTTCCAAGTTCACCCCATCCATTCATTCTTTTGAGAACTATTTCTTTTCTTCCTATACTTTAGGAAATGTGTATAGCGAGAATAGTGCCTGTATGCGTGAAGACGGGAAATTGCTTTTTGGTACGAACTATGGATTAATTGTGATCGACCCTGAAAAGATACAAGATAGTGAAACGTTTTCTCCGGTTGTTTTCACTGATTTGTACGTCAATGGAACCCAGATGAATCCGCAGATGGAGGATTCTCCATTAAAACAGTCTCTTGCTTATTCGGATGAAATTACGCTGAAATATTTTCAAAACTCATTCCTGATAGATTTCTCCACTTTCGACTATTCGGATAGCGGACATACGAAATATATGTATTGGCTGGAAAACTATGACCAGGGATGGAGTGCTCCTTCTCCACTGAATTTCGCTTCCTTTAAGTACCTGAATCCGGGAACCTACGTACTGCATGTCAAATCCAGCAATGGATCGGGTATGTGGAACGACAGCGAGACTAGATTGAAGATTGTAATCGTCCCACCGTTTTGGAAGACTACCTGGGCAATGCTGTGCTATGTTCTGTTATTGATGGTAGCCTTGTATTTTGCTTTTCGTATCGTCCGGAACTTTAATGGTTTGCGTAACCGTATTAACGTAGAGAAGCAACTGACTGAATATAAGCTGGTCTTCTTTACCAATATTTCTCATGAATTCCGTACTCCGCTTACCTTAATCCAGGGAGCTTTGGAGAAAATCCAGCGTGTTACGGATATTCCGCGCGAATTGATATATCCTCTGAAAACAATGGATAAGAGCACGCAACGCATGTTGAGGCTCATCAACCAGTTGCTAGAATTCAGAAAGATGCAGAATAATAAACTGGCGCTTTCTTTAGAGGAAACAGATGTCATCTCTTTCCTTTATGAAATATTCTTGAGCTTCGGTGACGTGGCGGAACAGAAGAATATGAACTTCCGTTTCTTGCCTTCGGTGCCATCTTATAAGATGTTTATTGATAAAGGGAATTTGGATAAGGTGACTTATAACTTGCTTTCAAATGCATTTAAATATACCCCTTCCAACGGAACGATTATTCTTTCGGTGAATGTGGACGAAGGGAAACAAATATTGCAGATTCAGGTTTCGGATACGGGAGTGGGGATTCCTAAAGAGAAACAGAATGAACTGTTCAAGCGGTTTATACAGAGTAATTTCTCTGGTGACAGTATTGGGGTCGGTCTGCATTTGAGCTACGAACTGGTGCAGGTGCATAAAGGTACGATTGAGTATAAAGACAATGAAGGTGGCGGTTCTGTATTTACCGTATGTATTCCGACAGATAAGACGGTGTATTCGGAGAAAGACTTCCTTGTTGCGGGCAACGTATTGCTGAAAGAGGCAGATGGTCATGCACATCATTTGTTACAGCTTTCAGAAGAGCTCCCTGATCCGGAAAAGATGGCTGCTCCTTTGAATAAACGGAAAGTGCTGATTATTGAAGATGATAATGATATTCGTGAGTTTCTACGGGAAGAAATTGGTGCATACTTTGAAGTAGAAGTGGCTGCCGACGGCACATCCGGATTTGAAAAGGCCCGTACGTATGATGCAGATTTGATAATCTGTGATGTTCTGATGCCAGGTATGACCGGATTTGAAGTGACCAGGAAACTAAAAACGGATTTTGATACGAGTCATATTCCCATTATTCTTCTGACCGCGTTGAACTCACCGGAAAAGCATCTGGAAGGAATTGAGGCAGGTGCGGATGCATACATCGCAAAACCATTCAGTGTTAAACTGCTGGTGGCACGTGTATTTCGTTTGATCGAGCAGCGGGATAAATTGCGTGAGAAGTTCTCCAGCGAACCTGGTATTGTGCGTCCGGCTATGTGTACTACCGACCGGGATAAAGAATTTGCAGACCGCTTGGCTACCATTCTCGAACAGAATCTTGTCCGTCCGGAATTTTCTATTGACGAGTTTGCGCAGCTTATGAAGTTGGGACGAACTGTCTTTTATCGGAAATTGCGCGGTGTAACAGGATATTCGCCTAATGAATATTTGCGTGTAGTGCGAATGAAGAAAGCGGCGGAGTTGTTGCTGTCAGAAGATAATCTGACGGTTGCGGAAGTCTCTTACAAAGTAGGCATCAGTGATCCTTTCTATTTCAGCAAATGCTTTAAAGCACAGTTTGGGGTAGCACCATCGGTTTATCAGCGTGGTGTGAATAGTGGAAAAGATTCCATCGTGTGAGAAATTTAATACTTGTTGAAAACGATTTATTTGATTGTTTCGAGAAACTCTACTTCGATGATTCTTAACTGGTTTCTGCTACTGTTTTTTTCCAGTTCCATTTTATTGGTGGCCTTAGCCTCTACTTCGATAATCTGTCCGAAAGCATCTTTGTCACTGGTGTTTCCTTTTAAGCGGATGGTTATCGTGTTGGCACGTATGGGTTTTTCTACATCGAGATGAATATATCCCAGGCTTTTATCCGTGTTTCCGCTCCAAATCAAGGTGTTGCTGGCATATACTTCCAGCGGGTAACTTCGTGAACGCCATCCTTGCAGTTTGATGCATATATCGTCTATTTCGGCTTCTCTTTCCAATGTATAGGTAATCCATGCAGTGCTTAGTTTACCGTCATTCTTCCATTCGGTCAGTTCGATATCATCGTAGCTTTTTTCATTATCATCATTGTTGGAACCGGCTTTTGCCGAAACGATTCGTACGCTCTTTTTGCTGTCTTTGTAAGAAGGAGTAGAAGGTGTTTCGCCTCTATCCAGTCTGCCTTTCAAGGTAGACTGCGGAAGATAGGTACTCAAACCTTCAGTCACTTTTACAGGCACCGTTTCCAATGCGAGAGTGGCAGTCGGAAGTCCTTTAGCTTGTGCTGTTAGAGTTACTTTTCCGGCGGTCGTCGTACTACGGATCAGTGCGCGGTTGATACCACATTCTACCGGAAGGTTTGTATCAAGAATATGATTGTTTTCACCTTGGGCAATACCTCCACGCCATTCCGCATGACCGTTGAGGGTGAACTGAACGGTACGGTTGTCCAACGGACAGCGTTTTCCGTCTTTATCTACCACTTCCACCTGTATCAATGCCATATCCGCACCGTCTGCATGAAAGCCTTCAGGGTTTTGAATAGCGGTAAGTTTCAGACTGGCAGGCTCACCGGCTGTATTTACAGCATAGCGGCTGATTTCTTTCCCGGCTTTATTGTAGCTGACAGCTTCCAGCTTGCCCGGTATGAAGGCTACGTTGTCGAAAGTAAAGAGAAAGTTGTATTGGAGTTTGCCTTTACCCAGGGAGCTACCATTCAGGAAAAGTTCCACCTCTTTTCCGGTAGAGACTACCTGCACAGGTTTTACCGTATTTTCCGGGTAGTTCCAGTGCCCGATGATGTAGGTCTGGTCTTTTTCCGTATCTACCCATCCGTTCCACATTACCTGATGTGCGTAGAAAGCATCTTTTTCGATACGCATCGCATCCGTCACTCCACTTCTTCGGTAGTTTTCCGCACCCCGGTAATGAGTGTTAGTGTCGGAGAAGATAATTTTAGTACCGCCGGAGCTGACTTTGTTACCCGTTCCGGGACGCTCACGCCAATAATCATACCAGCGAGCTATCATGGTGATGGCAAGCTCGTTTTGGTTACGGTTATAATCAGTGGCTGGTTTGCCTTTATAAAGTGGTCCGTCACCTTCTTTGTGAAAAGGATAACTGTATTCATCCCAGTACTTTCTTAGACCTTCGTCACGGCAATATTCGGTCGCCCACATCGGATGATGTTCGCTTCTGTTAATGTATAGCATTTCGCCGCCGTATTCCGCTTCGCGGATATCCAACATTTCACGTGATCCGATGGCACGTCCGCCGAACGAGTCGTATTTGTCGCGGACAGCTTTCATTTCTATCATGTGTTCGCGGCTGATGGCTTTGTTACCACATTCGTAGAACAGGATACTCGGATTATTCCGGTTGTAGATAATCGCGTCTCGCATCAACTCTACCCGTTGTTCCCATTGACGTCCTTCACAGTCTTTTTCAGCATCTCCGGCAGGCATTGCCTGTATCAGACCTACACGGTCGCAGGATTCTACATCCTGTTTCCACGGAGTAACGTGCATCCAGCGAACCAGATTCGCGTTTCCTTTCACCATTAGGTCATTAGAGAAATCGCTCAACCAAGCAGGTACAGACAGACCTACTGCCGGCCATTCGTTGCTGGTGCGCTGCGCATATCCTTTCATTTGGATAATACGGTCGTTCAGCCATATCTTTCCTTCGGCAAAGCGTGTTTTGCGGAAACCGGTGCGGGTACTGACTTCATCGAATACCTGATTGTTGTCATCTTTCAGAGCGGTTTTTACCGTATACAAGTAACCATATCCCCAACTCCAGAAGTGAATATTATGGAGGGTGGCAGATGCTTTTACCGTTTTAGTTTCTCCGGCTTTCAAAGTCACTTTATCACCTTGGAAAGTTTTCATTAGTTTACCGTCTGCATCAAGTACAGTCACTTGATAGCTGAATTGCCGGGGAGCCTTACTGTCATTTCTGACTTCCGATTCGGCATGAATCGTAGCTTTGCGTCCTTGGATATCGAAGTCTTGGGCATAGACGTATATGCCTGTCGTTTTCAGGTTGCTATATAAGGGAAGAGTCTGATACACATTATCTGTAACGTACAGGAAGATGTTTTTAGGAATACCACCATAGTTGGCATTGAAATTACGGTCGTTCCACTGGAACTTGGAGTCAGTTCCTTCTTCTCTGTACATCCAGTCGTTGTCGGTGCGAACGGCAATCACGTTCTCACCCTCTTTGATATGCGGGGTCAGGTCGAACCCTACTGCCATAACACCGTTTTCGTGTTTGCCCAGATAGTGCCCGTTAAGATAGAAATCTCCGCGTTGGCGTACTCCTTCAAATTCGACGAACACTTTCTGATTACTTTTCAGTTCCGGAATCCGGAAACTCTTGCGATACCATACCACTGTATCTGTCAATTGTTCGATGGAAAGTTTGAATGCTTCATCTTCATTAAAGGCATGAGGCAAAGTCACTTGTTTCCATTTACTGTCGTCGAATTTAGTGTCTTTGGCTTTAGGAAAGTCTCCTATCTGCAGCTTCCATTCGCTGTTGAAATTGTATTTTTTGCGTTCGGATGCTTGTATCTTAATAACAGACAATGCAGCCAGTAGAAATATGAAAAGAAATGATTTGTGTTTCATGATAGTCTATTAACTTACTTGAATTGATATCCTCTAAAAGTACCTTTCATCTTTCTAAGGTCCGGGCCAAAATAGAATCCGGGTTGTGTTGGCTGGTTATAGCCTACATTTTGGGTAGCGATACTGATTCTGTATATCGGTTCTTCAAGAAAGGTGTGGAATCTGTATTCGGTCGGGATAGTCGATACGTATAGCCGGAGAGAAGCGTTGTCCTCGGAGCGTACGAGTACTTCTTCCCGCCAGTCGCCCACAATATCACCTTGCAGACAAGGATTCGACTTTGTACCATTGTTGAAAAGAGTTCCTGTGAATTTGACAAGTGGAACAAACTTTTTATTTTCCCAGTCGTATTTGATAATCATGTTTTTATCCAGTAGTTCGCGCAATAGGTCTCCATCCCACCAGACAGCCATATTGGTTGGCATATTTCTCATTTTGGGGGCTATGATTTCTCCTTTTACGTTTCGAATTCCTTGTGAATCTCCTGACCACATTTCCACACCCGGATGAGTCGGGTCAATGTCGGCGGCCATACAACGTCCTACATCGGTATTGCTTTTTAGTTGAAACAACACTTCTCCCGTTGCAGCATCTCTATAAGTGGAGCCGTCACGTTTGTTTTCGTGGCAGTCCCACACTTGCAGACCTTTTCGTGAAGGGTCAAAATGTGTCAGGTGGATGGCGTCTCCATGTCCCATTCGGGTAGAATAAAGTCCTTTGCCGTTGTGATCGATAGCACAGGAACCGTAAATGATTTCGTCGCATCCATCACCATCTACATCGCCTACACGCAGATTGTGGTTTCCTTGTCCGGCGTACTGCTCGCATCCGGGATGGTTGCTGTCGAATACCCAACGGTTCTTCAGTTCTTTTCCGTTCCAGTCGAAGGCGGCCAGAACAGTACGCGTGTAGTAGCCTCGGCACATGACAACACTTGGGTGTACTCCGTCAAGATAGGCTACACAAGCCAGGAAGCGGTCGCTTCGGTTACCTTTTGCATCTCCCCAGTCGGCAACGTTGCCGCGGGCAGGGATATAGTCGATGGTATGTAAGGCTTCACCGGTGTCTCCTGAAAAAACAGTCAGGTATTCTTTGCCTTTCAGAATACGTCCTTGTTTCATTATCTGATTTCTGCTGGGGTCGAAAGTTCCCTCTTCGCGATAGTCTGCATTTGCATCTCCTATTACTTTCCCTTTGCCGTCTATTGTTCCGTCGGCAGTCCGCATCACTACTTCCGCTTTGCCGTCACCATCCAGATCATACACCATGAATTGAGTATAATGAGCTCCTGCACGTATGTTTTTACCCAAGTTGATGCGCCATAGCTGTTCTCCGTTCATTCGGTAACAATCGATGTATACTTCGCCTGTATAGCCTTCATGTGCATTGTCGTGTGAATTGCTGGGGTCCCATTTGAGGATAATTTCGTATTCGCCGTCACCGTCTACGTCACCGATGGAAGCATCATTGGGACTGTACGTGTAGGTATCACCTGCCGGAGTTATTCCGTCTGCCGGTTTTTGCAGGGGAATTTCCAGATAGCCGAGAGGCGCGTTTTCCGGGAGTGTGTATGTACCGTCAATGTGATGCGTCTCCTTGCCTTTTAGAACAGGACGTACTTCATAAACAGCCGTTTTCTGACTGTTATTCTTATCACGGAACAGGGTGCTGACTGTGATGGGAGTGTCTGTCAGTTTCTTTCCGTCTCTGTACACATTGAAACCGGTCTGTATCGGATCGGAAGAAAGATACCTCCACGAAACGATTACTTCTGAAGGGTTTTCGCGAATGGCAACTACGCCGCGGTTTAGTTTCTCCCGTTGTAACTTTGAGTAGTTATAACCAGGTTGTGCTGTCATTGTTGCAACAGGCAGTAACATGAATATGCACAATAGATAAATTGCAATTCTTCTCATATTTGTTTCATCGGTTTGGACCTTATTATATTTATTCACTCGCAAAATTACTCCTTTTTTGAATGTATGAAATGGAGAAATGTACAAAGAATATATACAATTGTGCACCCTTTAAAATTAATCTTTCAGCTGATGTAAAATTCGATGTATGTATGAAAGTGCCTCCAGATATGGAATATTGTATATAGATAAGTAGTATTTGAATCTTTTGCATAGAACTCCATAAGAAAATCAATATCTCCATATCCTTTGCTTTGGGGCAAATGGAAACATGCGGTACTTTTGCAAAAAAAAGTAACGAGATATAGAAAATGATAAAGTCAGCATTTTTAATAGTAGCAACATGTTGCAGTCTGCAACTGTTTAGTCAGGAAAAATTTCCCGATGGTAAAATTATACCGGATTGGTTTTACAAAAATGAAAAAACTGATATAAATGGATTAGGAAAGAATTTCTTGATTACCGACTATGGAGTAGTGAATGATAGTACACTGTTACAGACAGAGAAAATTCAGGCTGTTATAGATTTGGCGTCCAATAATGGAGGCGGAGTCATTGTTATACCTGAAGGTACTTATCTTAGTGGTGCGCTTTTCTTTAAGCCGGGAACACACCTGCATCTGGAAGAGAAGGCTGTATTGAAAGGTAGTGACGATATTAGCAACTTTCCTGTAATAGAAACACGGATGGAGGGACAGAACCTAAAGTACTTTTCAGCTTTGATTAATGTTGATAAGGTAGATGGTTTCACCCTTTCCGGAAAAGGAAAAGTTGATGGAAACGGTGAACGATATTGGAAGTCATTCTGGTTACGGCGTAGTGTTATCCCTAAATGTACTAATATGGATGAACTGCGTCCTCGTCTACTTCATATATCTCATAGCAATAATGTACAAGTTTCAGATGTGCGACTTGTTAATTCTCCGTTTTGGACAACTCACATTTATAAGTGTGATAGCGTAAAACTTGTGGATTTGCATATCTTTTCACCTTCTTCTCCTGTAAAAGCTCCCAGTACAGATGCAATCGATATTGATGCATGTAAAAATGTACTTGTTAAGAGATGTTATATGTCGGTTAACGATGATGCGATTGCCTTAAAAGGCGGCAAAGGGCCCTGGGCTGATCAAGATCCCGATAATGGTGGCAATTGTGATATTATCATTGAAGACTGTACTTTCGGATTCTGTCACGGAGTGCTGACTTGCGGTAGCGAATCGATATATAATCATAATATAATTCTTCGACGCTGTGATTTGGATCAGGCTAAACGCCTGTTGTGGTTGAAAATGCGTCCGGATACTCCCCAACAATATAAGTACATCCTCGTTGAAGACATAAAAGGAAATGTCCGCAATTGTATCTTTATTGCTCCTTGGACACAGTTTTATGATTTGAAAGATCGCAAGGACATGCCGGTCTCGTATTCCAGCTATATTACAATGCGTAATATTCATCTGGATTGTGAGTCCTTTTTTGCTGTAGAGAAATCAAAACAATATAAATTATCCAATTTCTGTTTTGACAATTTGATTATTACGGCTAAAAAAGATGTGAAGATAGATGAAAATATTATTGATACATTGGTTATAAGAAAGGTTGAGATAAATAAAGTGAATTTAAAAAGAGAATAGTAGAAAGACTGGAAATTTGTACATAGCCTGTAAAATCGTACAAAATCGGCGTGTAATGGGTTGTACGCATATGAATTTACATAAGAAAGTCGAATTCTCCATATTCCTTTTCTTTAACTCTACCATGTAATGCGGTATCTTTGACATGTACTTATTCAGTAAAATATTGAATCTAAAACTATAAAATACAATGAAATTCAGTAGAATTATTTTTTGTCTGTGGTTATTGTTCTGTCTTTTCCCTTTAGAAATTTATGCAGATATACAACTTCCCTCTATTTTATCCGATAATATGGTACTTCAGCAAAATGCGAAAGTACGTTTTTTGGGAAAAGCACGTCCCGGAGAAAAGATTTTAGTAAAGACTTCATGGAGTCATAAGAAATACAAGGTGACTGCTTCAGAAAGTGGTCATTGGGAATTGATGATGCAAACACCGGCTGCTGTTACCGGACAGTCTGTAGTGTTGAAAGGCGATAATAAGATTCAAATCAATAATATATTAATAGGTGAAGTCTGGCTTTGTACGGGACAGTCAAATATGGAATTTCCCGTAGCCCGTAATCCGCAAGTGAAATGGAAAACAGGAATGTTGAATGAAGCGGAAGAAATGAAAGATGCTGATTTTCCGGAAATCCGCCTGTTTCATGTAGAGCATCAACTGGCACCTGATGGTGAAAAAGAAGATTGTGTGGGAAAGTGGGTGGTTTGTAATCCGGAGAATTTGAAAGACTTTTCTGCTATAGGATTTGTCTTTGGCCGTAAATTGTATAAAGACTTGAGTACACCGGTTGGGTTAATTCAGTCTACCTGGGGAGGAACACATGCTGAATCCTGGACAAGTATGAAAGTGATGGAAAACAATCCGCTGTATGCTGATGTCTTAAAACAATATTCGAAGGAAAAGGTGAGTAGGGAAAAAGATAAGTGTAAGGTTCCGGCTACTTTGTGGAATGGTATGATTGCTCCTATACTAGGGTATACAGTCAAAGGAAATATCTGGTATCAGGGAGAATCCAACTCTGTTCGCTATGAGAAATATCAAGAAGTATTTACTAACTTGATAAATAGTTGGCGGAAAGAATGGAACCAACCGGATATGCCTTTCTATTTTGTACAGATTGCACCACATTACAAACAACCGGCAGGTATTCGTGAAGCACAATTAAAAACATGGTTAAGTGGACTTGAAAATATTGGTATGGCAGTAGTGACGGATGCAGCCGATTCTACCGACATACATCCACGAAATAAAGTTGCACCGGGCGAACGACTGGCAGCTTGGGCATTAGCAAAGCAATATGGTAAAAAGATTGTTTATTCAGGACCTCTCTACGAATCAATGAAAGTGAATGGGGGAGAAATTACATTAGATTTTGCATTTGCGGAAGGTGGCCTGCAGACACCAGGCAATGAACCGGTAAAAGGATTTTTTATTGCCGGCAATGATGCGCGGTTTTATCCGGCTGATGCTGTGATTGATGGAAGTTCGATAACACTTTCTTCAACTTATGTTTCTGCACCTGTAGCTGTACGCTACGGTTATGGGGCTTTCTTTAGAGTGAATCTGTTTAATAAAGCCGGACTTCCGGCAGTCCCTTTCCGTACAGATACTTTTGCTTCCGACACTTATTATCGTCTGTTTGCCGATTCGGAAATTCGCCGTTTCCCGGAAGCTTGGCGGTTGGATCATGGAAAACGCCTGTATTTTGGCTATGCGCAAGGTGTGGGGTGTTGTGCTATGTTACAAGTTTGGAAGAAAACAGGAGACAAGAGGTACTTTGATTATGTAGAGGCATGGGCTGATTCTTTGGTAGATGATAAAGGGGATATTTATTTGTATAAGAAAGAAACCTATAATTTGGATTATATCAACTCCGGAAAAGTTCTGTTTGATTTGTACAATGAAACCAAAAAGGAGAAATATAAATTGGCTATCGAGAATTTGATAGATCAGCTGAAAAAGCAACCTCGTACAACAGATGGAGGTTTTTGGCATAAAAAAATATATCCCTATCAGATGTGGTTGGATGGATTGTATATGGCTTCTCCTTTTATGGCTCGATATGGAGCTGAATTTAATTGTCCGGAATGGATTGATGAGGCTGTTAAACAGTTCACTCTCTGCCATCAGCATACATACGATACCAAGACCGGACTTTATTATCATGCATGGAATGAGGATCGGAGCCAGCGCTGGGCTAATCCGGAAACTGGCCATTCTCCTAATTTCTGGGGACGTAGTATTGGTTGGTGGTTTATGGCTTTGGTAGATGCTTTGGAATATATTCCCCAAGATCATTCAGGCTATGCTGATATGATTAAATGGACGAAAGAATTAGCAGAAACTCTTTCAAAATACCAAGATAAAAATGGTTTATGGTATCAGGTAATTGACCAACCTTCACGTACCGGTAATTTCCCGGAAGCTTCTGTTACGGCGCAATGTATGTATGCCTATATGAAAGCTGTGAATAAAGGATACATTGATAGTCAGTATCGTGCTATTGCAGAAAAAGCCTTTAAGGGGCTGTGCAATAAACTGCTAATCTCAAATTCGGACGGAACATTGACATTGACAAGATGTTGCCAAGTGGGTGGGTTAGGTGGTAAGCCTTATCGTGACGGTAGTTTTGAGTATTATATAGGAGAGAAAATGAGAGATAATGACGCTAAAGCAACAGGACCTTTCATTATGGGATGTATTGAGTTGAATAAGTAATATGAAAATAAAAATTGTGAAATAACGAGATTTTATACGTATTTAAATAAATATATCTACAAATAGTTTAATTATTTAATTTAATTATATATGAAAAACATTACATTATTAAAAGCAAAAGTAGGAATATTGGCAGTTTCCTGTCTTTCCATTACTACTTTGTTTGCATGTGTTGATAAGGATGCTAGAAGTGATTTGAGTCCCAATTTGCCAACAGATCAAGCGCAAAATGGGGATTTTGGTGATCAAGGGGGAGGTTCGGATCAGGGGCTTAATTTCCCGGTTTTTGATGATGGAGTACTTGCTTTTCCTGGTGCGGAAGGATATGGGAAAAATGTAACAGGTGCTCGTGCAGGTGAGGGACGGGAAATTTATCATGTGACTAATTTGAATGATGCGGGTCCTGGATCTTTTCGTGATGCAGTAAGCAAACCTTGGCGCATTATTGTCTTTGATGTATCTGGTGTTATAAAATTGAGTAGCAATCCTATTGTTTTGAAAAGTAATCAGACAATTTTAGGACATACTGCTCCAGGTGATGGGATTGTTCTTTATAATGGACGTGTTTCTGCTTCAGGTGCACAGAACTTGATTGTTCGTTACTTGCGTATACGTATGGGAGCTGCATATCCTTCGGAACTGGATGCTTGCGGAATAGCTAATGGAGCAAATATGATATTCGACCATTGCTCTATGACTTGGGGAAAAGATGAATGTTTTTCTATCAATCCTGATGGTAAAGGAACTGCCCCAAAGAATATAACAATACAAAATTCTATAATCGGGCAGGGTTTGCAGAATCACTCGTGTGGTGGCTTAATGCAAACTGATATATCGAATGGGTGTACAATCTTCCGCAATTTATATATTGACAATAAAACTCGAAATCCGAAAGTTAAAGGATTAAACCAGTTTGTTAACAACGTTGTGTACAATTGGGGAAGTGGAGCTGCTTATAATATGGGTGGTGATTCTTCAGGTAAATCGGAAACAACTATTGAAAATAACTATTTTATAGTTGGTCCCTGTAATAATTGGCAGAATGTGGAAATTGCACCTAAAGTATATGAGGCGCAACAGGTACCAATGAATCCTGCAAGACCATTTACTGGTGGTAACAGTGATTTTAGAAGTTATTGTAAAGGTAACTATTATGACTATGACAAGGATGGAGCATTGAATGGAATAGAGATAACAGAAGTGAATTGGTCACAATATTGTAGTGGCTCTCCTACACTTCTTGAGGCTCGTTCAGATCTACATCCAATTATACGCAGTCAGAAAAGTGCACAGGAAGCTTATGAATGGGTAGTTGAAAAAGTGGGTGCTTATCTTCCGGTACGTGATGAAGTAGATAAATACTTGATAGATGAACTTACTTCGTTGGGAGGAAAAGGAACGATTATTCAAGATGAACGTAAAACAGAACAATTTCCGTTGGGAGGTCCTGGTACGATAAATGCTGCACAGAAACCTCTGGATTCAGATAATGATGGGATGCCAGATGCTTTCGAAGATGCATGGGGATTGGACAAATATGATCCGACAGATGCGGTAAAAGAGGCTAAAAATGGCTATTTGAATATAGAAAATTATGCCCTTTCGTTGGAATATCCTGATGAATATGAGTATGAACTTAATAAGAATAAACAATAATCAATTTGTGTAATATGAAAAACATGACATTTACAACAGTACTACTTTGTATACTGTTCATGCCTTTCTTTATCTCCTCATGTACAGATAAGATAGATGAACATTATGAAGAACCTGAATGGTTGAAAGGTAGTGCTTGGGAAGTTCTGGAAGATAGAGGGAACTACTCGCTATTTTTGCAGGCAGTAGAGTTGGCAGGTTTTAAGCCTATTATGGAGGGAAAAAGTATCCTGACTGTGATGGCTCCGGATGATACGGCTTTTTCGGCCTATTTGGAGAAGCACGGCTATTCCGACATCAGTGAAATAAATTTGGATGAATTGAAAAAAGTGATTGGTTTTCATCTGCTTTATTATTCTTACAATAAAAATAAGTTGGTGAATTTTCGTCCGGAAGGTGATTTAATAACTGATGAGGAAATGAATAAAAATGCGGGTCTGTATTATAAGTTTCGTACACGTAGTAGTAATGTTCCTACTATGGAAGTAGAGGCTTCTACGGGTAAACGACGTATGGTATATCATCTGGACCGTTTTATTCCGGTTTTCTCTTACCGTTTTTGGGATACCAAAAAGTTGGATGCAGCATCTAATTATACCTATTTTTATCCTAATTCCACATGGAAAGGGACAGGGGGATTCAATGTTTCCAATGCTGCTGTTAGTGAATATGAAATTTTGGCAGATAATGGTTATGTATATATTGTTGATCAGGTAATTGAACCTTTGGAAACCATTTATACCCAGTTGGAATCAAATGAAAATTATTCGATTTTTTTCAACTTATATAATGAAAATACCACTTATACGTATGACGCTACCTTATCTAAAGATTTTGGAGCAGCCTTGGGGGCCGATTCACTTTTTATTCATACACATGGTACTTCTTTGCCTGCTATAGCAGTGGAATGGTATTCAACGAAATATTCGGATGTAGCCAATAATGCCTCAAAAGCATATAGTGTATTTGCACCGTCAGATGTGGCAATGAATAATTTCTTTGATAATTATTGGGAAAAGGGTGGATATGAATCTTTGGATGATGTAGATGATTTAGCAATGAAATATATGTTGAATCAATTTATTTATAAAGATGGAATTGCATTCCCTGATGAAATTACGAGTGGAAAAGTTAAGAATATGTATGACATGATCTTTAACTTCGATCCTTCTAAGGTGACTGATAAATCAATGTGTGTCAATGGTGTCTTTTATGGATTAAATACAATTGATACACCTATTTTGTTTGCTTCTGTAGTCGGACCGGCTTTCCGTAACAAAGATTGTAATTATTATCTTTATATGTTGGATGGGACTGGACTGATAACTGCCTATTCTTCACAAGATACGAAGTATGTCTTGTTAGTACCTACTAATGAACAAATAGAGTCAGAAGATATTTACTTGAGAACTTATGCGGATGGAAGTAGGTTACAACAAGAAACCGAGGATGGATTGGTAGATGTTTCTTCTTCTGTAATGAGAACTATTGTAAACATACATACGGCTACAGGTGTAGACGGACTGAAAACAAATGGGACACAGGTTCTAGCTACACAAACCGGTTTTAATTATTGGTATGTGAAGGACGGGAAGATAACAAGTAGTGCAGCTTATAATCAAATTTTGGAACCGGATAATAATGTGGAACCTTTCTCTGAATTTACAGAAGTAAAGAACGGCAATGACAACTGGAATAATGGAAGAACTTATATGTATAGTGGAACAGCTTTGTTTCAAGCGCAAGAAGGTGATGGGTTACAACATAAATTAAGCGTTTGTAATGATAATCGTTATGTTTACTATCAGTTTGCACAACTGTTGCAGAAAGCTGATATGGTAATGTCTAGCAACTATATATTCGGACTAGCAGGAGCTTCTCATGTTATAGGTTTTATTCCGACAAATGAAGCCATTAGTACAGCAATAGCTGCAGGGCAAATTCCGGGCATGGATGCGACCGGAGCGGTAACTAGTAGTTCGAAACTTCGTCAATACCTGCTTTCATATTTTATACGTGATAGGGAAAATGCACTTATTTCTTATCCTTATCCGGGGTCGGCTATGAAGAGTTCTACATATGTTACTGCTAGTGGAAAGTCTTTGACGTATACAGATTCCGGAAGTTCATTAAGCATAATGGTAGATGGAAAAGTGGCAAACGTGATATCTGATTATAATTTCTTCCCGTTTGCGTTTGACGACGGATGTTTTCAGTTGATTGATACAGTCCTTTGATATAACCGAATTTAATATGAATATGAAATTAGTAAAATACATGCTGATAGCGATACTTGTTCTGGGGACAGGGGAAGTAGCCGCACAGGTACAAGTCGTGTCCGGTAAGGTGACCGAAATGCTGGGAAATCAGATCGAACCGATAGTAGGTGCGAATGTGAATATTGTGAACGCTCAAAACCGTTCTGTAGGAGGTGCGGTGACCAATTTGGATGGTGACTACCGTTTACAAATTCCTGCACAAGAAAACAATCTGACATTGGTATATTCATACATTGGTATGAAAACGAAACGAATCAAATATACTGGTCAGAAGGTATTGAATGTAAAACTGGAATCCAATGTGGAAACGTTGGATGAGGTTGCTATCACTGCTAAACGTATCGAACGTAATAATATGGGTATCGGACATAAAGAGAATGTATCTGCGACCCAGAAAGTGATGATGGAAGATTTGATTGCTACTGCTCCGATAGCTACGGTAGAAGAAGCTTTACAGGGGCAGTTGAGTGGTGTAGATATTGCATTGAGTGCTGACCCGGGAGCACGGAGTTCTATCCGTATTCGTGGTACCAGTACACTGAATGGCTCTGTCGAACCATTAATTGTGATTGACGGGGTTCCCTATACACAAGAGTTAGATGACGACTTTGATTTTTCTACTGCCAATGAAGAAGATTTAGGTGCTTTATTGAATATTGCTCCTACTGATATAGAATCGGTAGAAGTTTTGAAAGATGCGGCTGCTACGGCTATTTGGGGAACGAAAGGTGCTAACGGTGTGTTGTCAATTACGACTAAAAAAGGTAAGACTGGCAAGACTACATTTAATTTTTCTTCTAAGTTCACAGCAAAATTTGAACCGAATAGTATTCCAATGTTAAATGGATCGGAGTACATTGCTATGGTGCAGGAGGCTTTGTGGAATAGTGCTAATTATACAGGTTTGAATGCAGATACTTATTTAAAGTATTTGTATGATACACCTGAAATCAACTACTCGCCCAATTGGAACTATTTCAATGAATATAATGTAGATACGAACTGGTTGGACGAGGTACGTCAGAATGCATTTACTACAGACAATACATTTTCTATGAGCGGTGGTGGTGAAAAGGCCACTTATCGTCTGTCACTGGGATATTTAAGTGAAGGAGGTACAACCATCGGTACAGGGCTGAAACGTTTCAACTCATCTTTGCGTGTAGACTATAATTTCTCGGATAAGTTGAGATTCGGAGCAGATTTCTACTTTACACAGTCTGATAAGGATGACAATTGGGCACCAAAAGATAGCAATGTACGTTCGGAAGCGTTTAAAAAGATGCCGAATAAATCTCCTTATTATATGGATGAAGATGGAAACCGTTCTTCACAGTATTTTTCTTATCAGACGAAGGATTGGGAGGGTGAATTTAAGGCTGATAACAAGTCTGCATCCCATTTTAATCCGGTAGCTATGGCAAACGAAAGTTATAAAAACACCATGTCGCGTGATAGTCGTGCTAATTTCCGCATTGATTATAAAATACTTCCGTGTTTGACATATTCGGCTTATGCTTCTCTTAAGATGTCAACTACTACAACAGACAAATTCCTTCCTCAAGTTGCTACGGGAGTGGCTTGGACAAGTCAATATGCCAACCAAAGTACTGCTGCTTCTTCAGAGAGTTTAACGTTGCAAACAGAAAATAAATTGATATTCAATAAAAACTGGAAGGATAAACATAATTTGATTGCAACTGCTGTATTCCGTACTACACAAGCTACTAGTTCCAGTACTACAAGTACGTCTTATGGTAATGCTTCTTCTGGTCTTGCAGATCCGATTACAGGTAGTTCTGTTTATAGTCTGGGTTCAGGGGAGTCAGAAGCGCGCAGTATTTCCGGAACCGGTTTGATTAACTATACTTTATTGGACCGTTATGTATTTCATACCTCTGCAACGATGGATGCTAATTCTGCAATGGGTAAGTCAGAACGTTTGGGTATCTTTCCTACTGTGGGAATCTCTTGGAATATGCAAAATGAACCATTCATGAAAAATACAGAAGACTGGATGGATGAAATCAAACTTCGTTTCAGTATCGGACAAAGTGGTAATGCTCCGAAAGGAACGGCTGCTTATTATGGAGCTTATACTTCACGAGGAGAATATATGGATATGTCTGCTATTTATCCTAGCAGAATGCAGTTGAATAATTTGAAATGGGAAACTTCAACAGAATATAATCTGGGCGGTGATTTTAGCTTTTTCCATGGCAAGTTAAGACTGACTTTTGAGTGGTATAATAAATATATTAAAGACTTGCTGCAGAAAGAACCGAAAATGCCGACTACTACAGGATTCTCTAAGAATAAATGGTACAACTCTGGAAGAATGGAGAATAAAGGATGGGAGGCCCGTATCGATGGTGTATTGTATGAAAAGAAAGATTGGCGTGTTAGTGCTTATGTTAACTTGAGCCGTAACACTAACGAAATTACCGAACTGCCTGAAACAATGAATCCGGAACCTTACACCTTTAAAAATGGTGAGTATGCTATTCGTATAGAAGAGGGACGTCCGTTCGGTTCCTTCTATGGTTATCGCTACAAAGGAGTCTATCAGAATCAGGAGGCTACTTATGCACGGGATAAAGAGGGGAATGTCATGAATGATGTAAGCGGTAAGCCAATTGTTATGAAGAATGGTGCTAAGCAGGTATGTCCGGGTGATGCTATTTATGAAGATATTAATCATGATGGTGTGATAAATGAATATGATATTGTTTATCTGGGCAACTGTAATCCGATTCTTACTGGTGGTTTTGGCTTTACCGTTAAATATAAGCGTCTAAGTTTGAATGCATTATTCTATGGTCGTTTTGGACAGAAAATTATTAATGCGACTCGTATGGATAATGAATCTATGTATAATGCCAATAACCAAAGTAAAGCGGTTTTGCGGCGTTGGAGAAATGAAGGAGATAATACGGATATTCCACGTGCTTTATATAATGAGGGATATAACTATTTAGGGTCAGACCGTTTTGTAGAAGATGCTTCTTATGTTCGTTTAAAGACTTTGTCGTTGAGCTATTCCTTGCCTAAAAAGGTGTGCAATTATTTAGGTATCAATACGCTTAATTTCTTTGTTACTGGTTATGACTTGTTAACTTGGACTGGTTACACAGGACAGGATCCGGAAGCGTCTCTTCCTACTTCGGCTTCTAAACTGTCGAAAGATAGTGCAAATACACCTTGCTCTCGCCGTTTTTCTTGTGGTTTAAATTTGAATTTCTAATACATTTACAGACATGAAGAAACTGATTTATATAGGGATAATGGCAGGTAGCCTGCTGCTAAACAGTAGTTGCAGCGATTGGTTGAACTTGCTTCCCAAAAATGAACAAGTGACTGACGCTTACTGGAAATCGAAAGAAGATGTAGAAGCGGTCATTGCTTCCGGTTATTATTATATGCGTTCCTCCTGCCAGTCATTGCTGAAATGGGGAGAACTGCGAGGGGCCTCTATTTGTACCTTGACAGGTGATAAGGATGGGATGAAGTTGCAGAATTTCCAGTTGGATGGAACAGAAGCTATTTGTAAATGGGAGAACATGTATCAAGTGATCAACATGGCAAATGTGGTTATCGCTCATGCTCCGGGAGTGCGTGAAATAGATGACACCTATACAGAAGGCGCAATGAATGCACATCTTTCCGAAGCTTATTTTATGAGAGCATTAATGTATTTCTACTTGGTACGTAATTTTAAGGAAGTGCCTTTGGTAACAACTCCTTATGAAGATGACTCTACTCCGTTTTCTATTGCCAAATCTTCAGAAGAAGAAATCTTGAAGCAAATTAAGGCGGATGTGCAAACAGCTCTTGATTCTGGAGGTGCGAAGGAATTTTATGATAATGATAATTGGAATGCTTCCAAAGGCCGGGTTACTAAATGGGCTTTGTATGCATTAATGTCAGAAGTATCCTTGTGGACCGAGGATTATGATACTTGTATTAAGTATGCAGATCTATTAATCAACGCTACTGCATCACGTCGCCCGGCATTTATTACAATTCCGGAGAATTGGTATACAATTTTTAATCCGGGGAATAGTAATGAATCTATTTTTGAAGTGAACTGGGATGGCAATACTTATAGCCAGACAGGAGGACCAAGTGCTATGTATAAGACTGGTACAAGCCCCAATTATCAATATTCTACTAAAATGGGTGAAGATTTGGAAAATGATTATGCGGAAGTATTAGCGGGAAAGGATGCAGTTCGCAGTTGGTATGGCGCTTTTATAGCATTTACTGATGGAGAGAACACTGTTCATTGTATATGGAAATATAAGATGGGTGATACTGATCCGACGAACCTGGAAGCAATGCGTTTAAAAGATGATGCTAACTGGATAATTTACAGAATGGCAGATGTCATGTTGATGAAGGCGGAAGCATTAATTTGGAAAGGAAAGGAAAATTGGCAGGAGGCTGTTGATATTATAAATCAGATCCGTACTCGTGCTAACTTGCCTGAAAAAACTATAGCTTTAGATGAGGAGGATGAAAGCTCAATGATGGAAAACTATTTATTGCCGGAACGTAATATTGAATTGGCGGCTGAAGGTAAGCGTTGGTATGACATGATACGTTATGCCAAAAGTAAGAACTATGCTCATAAATCAGCTTTTATTGCTTTGGTTCAGCAATACAATACAACAGCGAATGCTAGTTGGATACGTTCAGTTCTTCAGAATGAGTATGCATGGTATTTACCAATTCATGCGGATGAAATTGAAAATAACACCTTATTGGTACAGAATCCATATTATGGAATAACAGGTAATAATTAATAAACAGCCATTTATGAAGACTTTAGGAAATATATATTTATTATTATTGGTTGCATTATTCAGTGCATGCAACGATCCCTATGAAGACTCTACTTATCAGGTTTATGATATGAATCCGGTATCGTCTTATCTGGAAACTCGTTCTGATGAATTTTCCGAGTGGATCACCGTATTGAAGTATGCAGATTTGTTTAATGCCGTGAATCAGGCTTCGTCTTATTTTACGGTATTGGTTCCTACAAATGAAGCTGTGCGCAGTTTCTATACTAAAAAGAATGTATCTTCTATTCAGGAATTGGGAAAAGACTATGCCCGTAGTCTTGCTGAATATCATATCGTGAATGATTCTATCAATCTGAATACTTTTGTTCAAGGAGGTAAACTGGAAGCTAAAACTCTTTCGGATGATTATCTTTCCGTCTCTTTTGATGAAAGTTCGGAGGCTGGAGGATTTAATTCAATTTATGTGAATAAAGAAGCACATGTAAAGGAACTGGCTATCCAAGTGTCTAATGGATATGTGTATGTACTGAATGATGTGATGTCTCCTTTGGTGGAAAGCCTATATGAACGTATCAGTGAAAGTAGTAATAAATACTCCATTTTTATTGATGCTTTGGAACAAACAAGTTGGAAAGATAGTTTGAGTACTATTTACGATGAAATAAGGCAGGAAGATAATACGGTTATTCAGCAAAAACGGAATTATACGTTGCTGGCTGTATCAGATGATACCTATCGTTCTGAAGGAGTTACTTCTGTTGCTGATCTGGCTGCTAAAGTAGGTGCAATAGGAACAGACTATAAAGATAAAGCAAACGAATTATTTCGCTATGTGGCATATCATGTGATTGGTGGAAGTTATTCTGTTTTTGATTTCAACAATTTTAGTGGAGGTGCAACTACACGATTGTGGACTACCAAAGCAGATGCAGTATTGGAAGCATCTATGCAGAGTGGCAATAAGTTGTATTTTAATTATAAAGGAGAAATTGATGGTCAATCGGTGAAAGCGATGTTTGTTGAAGACGGTTCCGATGTACAGGCTAAAAATGGTATTTTACATGAAATAGATAGCTGGTTGCCTTTGTGGGAATCCGAGATTCCGGTGTGCGTAGAATGGGACTTTGCTGATTATGAGGAGGTAGCTTCTTGGGTGAATGGTGGTTATGGTGATCCGGACCAAAAGTATCAGACGGCAGATGAAAAAGAGCACCAGTCGGATGTTTCTTCGCTCTCTTGTTACACCGTAGATGCCAGGAGCACTTCTACATCTCTAGATGGTCTAAACGGCGGATATTATCGCGTGGGCTATGCAACTCCGAAGACAACAGGCTCGGACTGGATCAATTGTAAAAATAAAGATCATATCTATTTGAATTTGGGATATAATGGTTCCGTCATCATGAAAACACCAATTCTGATAGCTGGCAAATATAAAGTGACGTTGAAAGTTACTTATGCAAAATCAATGGATTTTATGCGTACAATGACTAGTGGAAGTAATGGAGGTAAAATTAAGTTTACATTTGATGATGACACCGATACAGATGTCGAAGTTCCTATTTATGCGAGTATTACAGCCAATGAATTAGGACGTTATGATGTAGTTATTTATGATGAGATTGAATTCTCAAAGACGAAGGTTCATTCTATGAAGATGTTGGTTGCCGATCCGGCTGCTTCTACTCATAGCAAGTTCCGTATCCAATTAGATTATATGACTTTCGAACCGATAATTGAAGATGAATAAACACATACTTATGAAAACTATAAAATATATATTGTCATCTATATTGCTGATAAGTGGTATATATGCATGTAATGATGACTGGGATTCTCATTATTCCCAGGAAGAACAGGTAGTGAATAATGTAAATATTGCAGTAGTCAACAAGTCGGCTGTTGATTATTTACAGTCGCAACCGGAATTGAGTTCCATGTACCAATTGTTCAGTGAAACAGGAGTGCTGGATGAAATGGTTGAGAAGAATTTGTTGTTCACTATTTTAGTGGTTAGTGACGAGAATGCATTATCTCGTGCAGTTGCTACAGATGATAGAACTTTTTTGGCTAAATCACACATTTCGGATATCTCTCTTTCTCCGTCTAATCTTTCTGACGGACAACGTGTATTGATGTGGAATGGAAAATATGTTAATGTATCGAAAGTTGAAAATGAAGATGCATCTGCTTACATCTCCTTCAATGGCATAGCTGTGAAAAAGATAACGAAGGTGAATAATGGATATGTGTACGAAATGGAAGATTACGTGGAAACTCCCAAATCATTATATGAGTTAATTGAAGGATTAGGAGATGATTATTCAATTTTTAGGGAGATGATAATGGAACGTAATCAACTAACATTTGATAAAGAAGCTAGTAAAATTATAGGTGTTGATGAGACCGGAAGTAATGTCTATGATTCTGTATTTATAGTTACTAATCCTTATTTTGAGGCTAAAGACTTTAATCTGATGTCGGAGTCATTATCAGCAACTGTTTTAATTCCTTCCAATGATGTTGTTAATCAGGCATTGACTATAGCTCGTCAAAATTTGCAAGAATGGGGAATGCAACGAGAAGACTCTATTCTGAGAAATTGGACTTTCCAATCAATGTTTTTTAATAAAAAGCTTTCTAAATCGGATTTTGAAGATAATATAGATTTGAATTCTATTTTTAGTAAACAATGGAGAACAACTGTACAACGGGTTGATTTGGAGAATCCTGTTTCTCTTAGTAATGGTGTTGCATATTATGTGAAAGAACTGAAGATTCCTACCAATGTATTGATTTATCGTGTCAAAGATTTTATGAGATGGTATGAATACCTGTCAGAAGAAGAAAAGGCTCTTTATTTTGAAAATGAAAATCTAACTTTTGATAAAATGGAAACGAAAGTGACGGCATGGTCTGGTTGGCCTGGAGTTTTCCCTAATATAATCAATCGCGTTGTACGCTTTAAAACAACAGATGCTACAATTAAAGAGTATACGTTAAACTTTACTGCTTTCAGTTATGATGAAACTAACAAGGTAGCTACTCCATATACGATACCTCCTGGTGAATATGATTTGTGTTTGGGATTTGAGCAAAAAATGGGACATGACGTGGAAGTTTCTTTTAATGGAGAGTATGTAGGAACAGTTACAGCCTCTCAACTGACAAAGACTGATTTTCATTACGACCGTGGCGGACAGGGTTATCCTGAAGGATATGACACTAATAAAGCGACAGATAAAAAGAAAACTAATTATGATCGTGATGGAGGAAAAGTCGGTGTAATTACCATTGAAGGTACGGAACCGGTAAATGTGGTTATTAAATTCCATGGAATAAACGCAAGCAAATGTTGCTTCCACCACTGGTGTCTGAAACCAACAAAGAACTGTTATTAATTTTGATAAGGAATCAATATGAAGACAATAAAAATCATATTTACAACTTTGCTGTTATTACTGTCGGTTGCCAGTGTATATGCGCAAGGACGTAAAATTAGCGGTAAAATACTTTCACCGCTGAATAAACCGATTGAAGGGGCTATCATTTCGGCTGTAGGAAGTAAAGATGCGAAAACCGGAGTTGATGGAACTTTCAAAATGGAGTTGAAAGAGAATACGACTCAAATTTCAGTGTGGGCAGCTGGTTATTATCCGGAAACTCGCTTGGTAGATGATAATTCACAAGTGGTTATTCTGATGATGCCGGAGAGCACATATAAATATAATGAATCGGCTATATTACCAATGAGAATCGAAAGTTCCCGTCCGGAACTGACTTCTGCGGTGAATATCAATAAAAAAGATTTCACGCAGGGAAGTATGAAGATAGATCGGGCTTTGGCAGGACAGGTAGCAGGCTTGAAGACAACCCGTGCAGGTGGTATGCCAGGTGAGGGAAGTTATATGAACCTGCGTGGTATTCGTTCTTTTGTAGGTTCAAACGCTCCGCTTGTGGTAATTAATGGTGTCCCCTATTTACCTGATTCTCGTGAATCACAATTGATAAATGGATTTTCGAGAGATATATTTCAGGCATATAATATTCAAGATATTCAAAATATCACTGTACTGAAAGGAGCGGAGGCTTCTATGTATGGTTCGATGGGGTCGAATGGTGTTATTCTAATTGAAACAGATGGTGCAACTTCCGATAATTTGGATACGCGAGTCAGCTTTTATGGGCAGTATGGGGTGAATTGGAATAATAAACGTATGCCATTACTTACAGGTAATGATTACAAATCTTACCTTTCGGATATTGGTATGACTTATTTCGGTAATATGGAAGGATTTTTCTCGGAATTTCCTTTTTTGAGTGATCCCAATAGTAAATACAATTACTTGTATAACAATACCACAGATTGGCAAGATGAAATTTATAAAAATGGTTTTGTAACAGACAACCTGTTTCGTGTAGAAGGTGGTGATGCTATTGCCAAATATGACCTTTCATTGGGATATGCGATGGAAAATGGACTGATGGATTACACTAAAAGCCAGCGTTATCATACACAATTGAATACAAATGTTTTGATTAGTAAATGGGTGGAGATGACAGCGACAGTCGGTTTAGCTTATCTGACAGGCAATTATCAGCAACAGGGAATGGATAATGTTAGCAATCCGATCTTAGCAGCTTATTCACGTGCTCCGTTGTTAAGTCCTTATAAGAAAGATAATGATGGTAATATTTTGGATACTTACTCTACTTATTACTATGGCAATTCAACGAATATGGATTTTGCAGTCAGTAATCCTTTGGCTATCGTCAATACCCTTGATGGTCGTAACCGACAGTATGATGTAAATTTCAGACTTGGATTGGTTTATAAACCTTTCAATGGCTTATCGTTCAATGGTACATTCGGAATGTTTTATAATTATAATAAAGAACACCTATTTATTCCCGGACTATCAGATAAAAGTATTTTGCCGATTGTCGATCAGTATGGTAATGCAGAAAATACCGTGAAGGAAGGTGTAGGTGAAACTTTGAACATTTTCGCAAATGGTAATGTACGTTATCAGAGACTTTTTCAAGGTATCCACCATTTGAATATTCTTGCAGGTGCTCAAATGTTGATAACTCAAAATAAGTATGAAGGTGGTGCAGGCCGTAATACTCCGAATGATTTTTATCAAACATTGGGAGATACAAAAACAATCGGACGCTACTTTTACGGTTATCAGGAAAAATGGAACTGGGCGAATTTTTATGCTCATGCAGATTATACCTATCGTGATATGGTAGCAGCTTCTTTGAATGTGGCGGCTGATGGTGCGTCCTCTGCCGGTACTTATGGAAATCACTTTTATATATATCCTTCCGGTGGTGTGACTTTGCTCGGAAAAGGTTGGTTACCATTGACTAACTCTACATTAGTAAATCGCTTAAACTTGCGTGCGGAATATGGCTTGTCCGGTAATAGCCGTTTTTCTTCCAATCTTGGAAAATATTATTATACAAGTTTACCTTATATGACTACTTCCGGTATTGTTCGTGCCAATATATCAAACACCACTTTGAAACCGGAGAAGAACATACAATTCAATCTAGGATTGGATATGAGTCTGTTGCGTAACCGTTTGGAAGTGACATTGGATTATTATAATAATCTGTCCAAAGATGTCATTTTTGCAGTACCTCATACATCGGCACTTGGTTCTCTAAACTATTATGCAAATTGTGGAGAAATAAAAAATAGAGGTGTAGAACTGGCAGTGCAAGCTTCTTTGGTTCGTACACGTGATTTCGAATGGATTATAGGTGGTAATATTGCCCGCAATGAATCGGAGGTGAAGTCATTAGGAAACACATCACAATTGATTAATAGCTATAGTGATGGTGCGCAGTTGGTTTCCCGTGTAGGAGAGTCTCCTTATCAGTTCTATGGTTATCAGACGCTTGGGGTATTCTCTACACAGGCTGAAGCAGATGCTGCTAATCTGGTCAATCAAAAAGGACAGGCTTATCAGGCAGGAGACATCCATTTTGTAGATCAGAACGGTGATGGGCGTATCGATAGTAAAGATCGTGTCTCTTTAGGCAGTGCCGCACCGAAGTATTTCGGTGGCTTTTTTACACGAATCAGTTATAAATCTTTTGCATTGTCTGCAGAATTCTCTTATTCAAAGGGGAATCAGGCTTATAATGGTGTGAGACGTAGTTTGGAATCACTTTCTACTTTTGGCAATCAAAGTGCGGCAGTTGTAAACCGCTGGTCGTTGGAAGGACA
The DNA here is from genome assembly GCF_009193295.2 of Bacteroides luhongzhouii. Classification (NCBI taxonomy): domain Bacteria; kingdom Pseudomonadati; phylum Bacteroidota; class Bacteroidia; order Bacteroidales; family Bacteroidaceae; genus Bacteroides; species Bacteroides luhongzhouii. The sequence continues at coordinate 2,711,478 of NZ_CP059973.1, forward strand.
ACAAACTAATATTCCTCGTGCTCAATGGAACGATCCGATGGGTAACAATGATTTTTCGGACCGTTGGATAGAAGATGCTTCTTTCTTGCGCATGAAGAATGTTACACTTAGTTATAGTTTTGACAAGAAATTCCTGAATTTCTTCCGTTCCGGTACATTGTATGTAACAGGTGAAAATCTGTTGACAGCTACAAAATATTTAGGGTTGGATCCTGAATTCTCTTATTCTTATAGTGATGCTATGCAAGGATTCGACTATGCAAAAATGATGCAGCCTAAATCAATTAAATTTGGTGTTAATTTGAACTTTTAAGGATGATGAAAAAGAATATATTGAAATATGTGTTACTAAGCATGACATTCTTCTTAGGCGCATGCAACGATTTCTTCAATGTCGAGACGAAGAATGTATTAGATCATGACGGATACATCACCGAAGAAAGTGAGATGTATTCGGGGTATATAGGTATTATGACCAAAGTACAAGCCATTGGAGATAAAGTGATCTATTTGACAGATACACGTGGTGAATTGTTGGAACCAACTAAGAACGCTCCCAGTGAGTTGTATAGTATCTACAATTATGATACAGACCTGGCAGGAAATTCGTATGCCGATCCGGCTGCTTATTACGATGTAATTATAGCATGCAATGACTACTTGTCAAAGTTGTATGATTATAAAACAGAAAATCCGGCAGCTATTAATCTGGATCATTATAAAGCTTTGGTTAGTTGTACACTTCGTGTGAAAGCGTGGATATATCTTACATTAGGTAAGATTTATGGAGAGGCTGTCTGGTTTAATGATCCGATTCGTGAGATGAAAGATTTGAATGACTTTCCTGTGAAAAATTTGGATGAGATAGTGGAAGGCTGCCTTGATTTATTAACTAAAGGGTTTGATGGAATAGATGGCACGAATACAATGTCATGGAAAGAATGGCTTGATCCTGATACGGAAACAGCAGAAAGTACATATCGTTATTGGGACTATATGACACCAGAATTCTTTGCATTATATGGAGAGTTATGTTTGTGGCATGGTGACTACCAGAAAACAGTGAATGTTATTTTGAATACAATGAATGCAAAGTTTGCCAGTACGGTGAATGATGCAACACAGTATATGCATAATGTGAAGTTGACAGGTACATATAGTAAGATTTGGGATAATACTAATCCTCAACCACAAGAGACTGTTTCTGCTATTATCTATAATTATCAAGGAAACCAGACTAATAGTTTGTTGAAACATTTTGGGACAGAATCACCCAATGAGTATCTGTTGGCTCCGTCACAGGTAGGAATGGATCGTTATACTGATCCGGATTTTAATCCGCTTGGAGGTGCTACTTTGGATAAGCGTTCTACTTATTATTTTGCGAAAGATAAAAGTGGTAATTATGTTATCCAAAAGTATCGTCCGTCAAATAGCACAGCGCGTACCTATGCTTATCAAGATGATGTGCATATTTATATTTATCGTGGCAGTGAGCTGTATTTCATGTTGGCGGAGGCTCTCAATAATTTGGGACGTGTAACGGAAGCATCGGCATTGATTAATCAGGGAGTGAATGGAAGTTTTCCGAATGGTGGAGTGACATGGGATGGTTTTACAGATGACTGGACCGGAGCTAGTACGTTAGGTACTCGTCGTTATCCGGACCTGGGTATTCGTGGGGCATTTAACTTGGGTAATCGTGAGTTTACACGTGGAGATGCTAGAGCTAATGATGAAGCGATTCTTGATGAAATGATGCTTGAGTTTCCGGCAGAAGGAAAGATTTATCCTACTATGATTCGTATGGCACGTCGCTACAATGATCCAAGTATTATAGCTGATCGTGTTTGTCCGAAATATGCTGATCCGGAAGCTATTCGTGCTAAGATTAATGCAGAAGTTGGTGGAAAAGCAGGTTATTTCGTTCATTGGAATTTAAAATAAAGATCCTCAAATCATCCTTTGGTTTGGATTATTAGGGTGGAGTGACGCGGGTTTTTGAATGAGAATCCGCGTCATTTGTTTCAAATATAAATACTTTTGTAAATAACAATAATAAAGAATCATGAAAACATTCGCAGTATCTATTGCAGCACTTTTTATTTGGACAGCTTGCGGAGATGGAAATCAGCCGATAATTGACCGCGAGGCATTAGTGGAAAGGAATAGTCCTGTTGTGACGGCATTCGATTCATTAGCTTCACTTTCTGTAGGAAATGGAGAGTTTGCTTATACGGTAGACATAACCGGATTACAGACGTTTCCGGACAATTATAAAAAAGGAGTTCCGTTGGGAACGCAGAGCCAGTGGGGTTGGCATAGCTTCGCCAATCCGGACCGGCTTACTTCGGAAGAAACCCTGAAAGAATACGATTTTGGCAGGGGAAAGAAAGAACTTTACGCTACTCAATTCAAAGAAGAAGGCAGACAGCAGGATGCCGCTAATTGGTTTCGTGTCAATCCGCATCGTCTTCATTTAGGAATTGTCGGTTTTGACGTGGAAGAAGGTACGGATATTGAACAGGTAACTGATGTTCATCAGAAACTTTGCTTGTGGGATGGAAAAATCGAAAGCCGGTTTAAATTAAACGGTGAAGATTATCAAGTGGAGACAGTCTGTCATCCTTCTAATGATATGATTGCTGCAAATATTACCTCTAAGGCGCATACCGGGATTTGTTTTCGCTTTCCGTATCCTACGGGCGCTCATTGTGATGATGCATGTAATTGGGAAGCCGTTGATAAACATACAACGACTATTGTTACTCAAAATGAATCTTCCGCAGTTTTGAAACATACTTTAGATAGCACAGAGTATTTCGTAACTTTGTATTGGGAAGGGAAGGCTACTTTCAATGAGAAAGCAAAACATTATTTAGTTCTGACTCCAATGGACGATCATTTAGCTTTTACATGTGCTTTTACTAGTACAGCTCCTTCAACGCAGCCTGTTACTGTAGCACAAACTCAAGAAGAAGCAAAAAACTATTGGAACTCGTTTTGGAAGGAAGGCGCAGCTGTTGACTTTTCGGCATGTACAGACCCACGGGCCAAAGAACTGGAACGACGTGTGGTACTTAGCCAATATTTGCTTGCTATTCAGAGTGCAGGTACTACTCCTCCGCAAGAGACGGGGCTTACCTATAATTCGTGGTTTGGCAAATTTCATCTTGAAATGATCTGGTGGCACGAAGCTCAATTTGCTCTTTGGAATCGTAGCAACTTACTTGACCGTACATTAGGCTGGTATGAAAAGGCTGAACCGATAGCGCGTCAAATAGCCCAAAGACAAGGGTTTGATGGTGTTCGCTGGATGAAAATGACCGATCCTTCAGGAACAGAAGCCCCTTCCAAAGTAGGAAGTTTTCTGATTTGGCAACAACCTCATTTAATTTATTTGGCAGAATTACTTTATCGTGCTGATCCGACTAAAGAAGTATTGGAGAAATATAATCGTTTGGTACAGGAGACTGCAGAATTTATGTACTCTTTTGCTACATACGATGAACTGGAAGGACGTTACGTATTGAAAGGTGCCATTCCTGCACAAGAAACGTTGCGTGCTGCAGAAACAGTTAATCCTCCTTTCGAACTTTCTTACTGGCATTTTGCCATGCAGACCGCCCAACAATGGCGTGAGCGTATGGGACAGCAACGTAGTCTGGAATGGGATGAAATGATCGATAAACTTTCCCCTTTAGCATCTAATAATGAAGGACTTTATCTGGCTGCTGAAACAGCCATAGATACTTATAAAGATATTCGTTATACTTCCGATCACATGGCAGTATTAGGTGCAGTCGGTATTCTTCCGATGAATAAACTTATCCGGGAAGATTATATGAAAAATACATTGCACTGGATTTGGGATAACTGGAATTGGGGTAAAACCTGGGGATGGGATTATCCGATGACGGCTATGAATGCTGCCCGTTTGGGTGAACCGGAAAAGGCCGTCGGAGCTTTACTGATGGATAAACGCACAAACACATACTTGCCGAATGGTCATAATTATCAGGACGGTCGTTTACGTATTTATTTACCGGGTAATGGCGGCTTGCTGACTGCTATTGCGATGATGTGTGCCGGTTGGGACGGATGTACGGAGACTAATCCGGGATTTCCGAAAGATGGAACTTGGAATGTCCGTTGGGAAGGATTGAAGCCATTACCATAATCAAACACAAAAAAATATGAGTTATTTTCATCTGAATCTTATTTTAAAAGGAAAGCTGACTGTTTGTTGCCTCTTGATGTTGTCGGTGATACCATTAAATGCTCAAAGAGAGGCAAAGCAGATCGGTGACTTTAAAGAATCCATCTCCTTGAATGAACATCTGCGAGGTACAAAAAGGACGTTGCAATATCGTCCCGATGGTGATGAGTTTGTTTGTGTCAATGGTAAGAATCGGTATACCCGTGCTTTGTACGGTAGTCACAGTCCCTTCCGGGTAGAAACAAGTGACCGACCGGTTTTTGCTTTTTATAATAACGGACGCGGAGGAAATATAAGTTTCAAAGTCATTCTTCGTGACGGAACAGAATTGGCGCTTGATCGCACCGGGTATTGTGAATCCCGTTATTCGGCTGGAAAACGTACCTATTATTTGACAGACCCGTCTTGGGGAAAAGGAGAACTGCGTATTTCAGTATTGGCATTAGCCGATATGGATGGAGCTATTTGGCGTTTTTCTCCTTCGAATATGCCTAAAGGAGCTATACTTCGTTGGCAACATGGGGGAGCTACCGGAAAACGTTTGAGTCGTAATGGAGATATGGGGGTAGACCCGGCTGATTGCTTCGAACTTCCTGCCGAAGCGACCGACCTTGTCACAGGTGAACTTGCTTTGCAGAAAGAAGTATACTTGGTACGTGGGGAGGTTCCCGAAGGCTATAATGTCCGTAAACTCTATCAACAAGCGGAGGCAGCCTCTTTGGCATTGGCTTCTCATTTGAAGATAGAAACGCCGGACCCTTATTTGAACACGTTGGGTGGTGCATTGGTCGCAGCTGCCGATGGAATTTGGGACGGACAGGTTTGGTTGCACGGTGCTATTGGCTGGCGTATGCCGTTAAGTGGATGGAGGGCCGGATATACTGGTGATGCCTTAGGTTGGCATGACCGGGCACGGACCCATTTTGATGCTTATGCAGCCAGTCAGGTGACTGATGTCCCGAATACAATACCTCATCCGGCACAAGATTCTACAATGAATCTGGCGCGTTCGGAAAAACGTTGGGGAACTCCTCAATATAGTAATGGGTATATTTGCCGGAATCCTGGACGTAACAATCAGATGCACCACTATGACATGAATCTTTGTTACATGGATGAATTGTTATGGCACTTCAACTGGACGGGAGATACTGCGTATGTCCGCAAAATGTGGCCTGTGATTACCCGCCATCTAGCTTGGGAAAAATTAAATTATGATCCGGACAATGATGGTTTATATGATGCATACGCTTGTATTTGGGCAAGTGATGCGCTTTACTACAACAGTGGCGCAGTCACCCATTCGTCGGCTTATAACTACCGTGCCAATAAAATGGCTGCTTTTCTTGCTTCTTTAATAAGCGAAGACCCTTCACCTTATCAGAACGAAGCCGAGCAAATATTGAAAGCGATGAATAAGCGTCTTTGGATGCAGAGCAAAGGTTGTTGGGCGGAATATCAGGATTTTATGGGACATCGCCGGCTTCACGAAAGTCCGGGATTATGGACTATATACCATGCACTTGATAGCGACGTTGCCGATCCTTTTCAAGCATATCAGGCTACACGGTATGTTGATACGGAAATACCACATATCCCCGTGTATGCCGATGGACTGGAAGAGGGATATGCAACGATTGCCACTACCAATTGGTTACCTTATTCCTGGAGTATCAATAATGTGGCTTTCGCAGAGGTGATGCATACAGCTTTGGCTTATTTTCAGGCAGGACGTCCGGAGGAAGCATATCGATTGATGAAAAGTTCATTTCTGGATGGTATGTACTTAGGTAACAGTCCCGGCAATTTGGGGCAAGTCAGCTTTTATGATGCTGCCCGTGGAGAGTGTTATCGTGACTTTGGAGATCCGATAGGGGTAGCTTCCCGATTACTGGTACAGGGGTTGTATGGCATTTTACCCGATGTATTGAGCGGGAAGATGGTGATTCGTCCGGGATTTCCCGCAGGATGGTCAAAAGCTTCTATTTCTTTGCCTGACATAACCTATCACTTTGTCAGTGAGAATGATACAGATATTTACCGGATAGAGCAACGTTTTAAGGCACCTTTGGCATTGACGTTACAAGTGAATGTCGGAAGAGAAAGGATTCATTCTGTGAAAGTAAATGGGAAAGAAGTTGACTGGAGCTTTGCGGAAGCTGCTTCCGGTTATCCGGTGGTTGTTATTCCTGCTTCTTCTGCCAAAAAAGCAATTGTTGAAATTGTGTGGAAAGGAAACTGTCTGAATCCGGTTCTGCCTGAAATACAGGCGGAGGCTTTAGCGGAGATCCGTATTCCATCCATTTTAGGGGCGGTATTCGGTGAAATATATGATCCGCAGGGAGTGCTGATACAACCGAATGTTAGTGATACATCTATAAGAAGTAAGGTTAATGATCATTTGGGGCATCATACATTCTTTGTTCGCATGAAACAAGGACAGATGGAATGGTGGCAGCCTGTAAACGTACAGATTACAAAATCGGAAAAATCACCGGTCATTCTTCCTTTCTCACAGGTAAATACGTCAGAGTGCCGGGTGATGAATATGGATTCTTTGTTCAATGCGAATGTGACTGATATTTTCCGGAATGAGTATCTGACACCCCGTTCGCCTTATACCACTTTACAACTTCCTGTTCAGGGCATTGGCGAGTGGTGTCATCCGAAATTAACTGCTGATATTGATGATACAGGTTTGCGTGCCTTGGTACGTGATGAAATGCTGACTACCAAACTGGGTGTGCCATTCCGAACATTGGCTCAAGGAAGCAATATTGCTTTTACTTCGTTGTGGGATAATTATCCCGACAGTTTAAGTATTCCGCTTTCCGGTCGGGCTTCTCATGCCTATTTAATGATGGCAGGCAGTACCAATCACATGCAGTGTCGCATTGCTAATGGTATTGTTCGTGTATACTATACAGATGGAACTTCTGATGTATTGGAATTAGTGAATCCGGATAACTGGTGTCCTATTGAGCAGGATTTCTATGTTGATGGTCAGGCATTCACCGTTGTTTCTCCCCGTCCTTATCGCATTCATTTTAAGACGGGTTTGGTTAGCAATGACTTGGGAAAAGACTTAGGAATAAAGGGTGTTTATGGACGTTCCATTGAGGGGGGAGCGGGCATACTTTTGGATATGCCTCTGAATCCTTCCAAAGAGTTAAGTCATCTGACGTTGGAAACACTTTCAAACGATGTTGTTATCGGTCTGATGGGAGTTACATTGCAATAAAATAAAAATAACATATTAATAAAAGGATAAGAATTATGATGAGAAGAACTATTAATTTACTACTGATGTTGCTTTTTGTGGCAGAGGTAACATTTGCGAATACTGTTGATTTTGATAAAGCATTTAAAGAAAGCGCCCGTATCGAAAAACAGATTAAACGGACCTCTTTTCCGAAACGAACATTCCTTATAACTGATTTTGGAGCAAAAACGGATGATGAGGCTAATCCTTGCCATGAAGCCATTAATCAGGCTATTCTACAGTGCAGTCTGTCAGGAGGTGGCACAGTAATTGTTTCTAAAGGCACTTTTTATACCGGACCTATTACTTTAAAGAGCAATGTGAATTTCCATCTCGAAGAGGGAGCTGTTTTGAAATTCTCTACAGATCAAAGCCTTTATTTTCCGGCTGTTTTAACCCGTTGGGAAGGAATTGATTGCTATAATGCTCACCCCTTGATTTATGCTTATGGTGAAAGCAATATTGCCATAACCGGAAAAGGCATTATTGACGGACAAGGTAGCATGGAAACTTGGTGGCCGATGTGTGGAGCCGTAAAGTATGGTTGGAAAGAAGGCATGGTGGCTCAACGCAATGGAGGTCGTGAACGTCTGTTGATGTATGGTGAAACATCTACTCCTGTTTACAAACGTCTGATGAAGCCGGAAGATGGCATGCGTCCGCAGCTATTGAACTTACATTCCTGCCACACCATCTTGATTGAAGGTGTTACTTTGTTAAATTCTCCATTCTGGGTGATTCATCCTCTTTTCTGCGAGAGCTTGATTGTTAGCGGAGTGACTGTTTTCAATCGTGGACCTAACGGAGACGGATGTGATCCTGAATCTTGTAAGAATGTGTTGATTGAGAATTGTACATTTGATACGGGTGATGATTGTATTGCCATTAAATCAGGACGTAATGAAGACGGACGTAAATGGAATATTCCCAGTGAGAACATTATCGTACGTGGTTGCATGATGAGGAATGGACATGGAGGAGTAGTGATTGGCAGTGAGATTTCCGGTGGTTACCGTAATTTGTTTGTAGAAGATTGCCGGATGGATAGCCCGAATCTGGATCGTGTCATTCGTATTAAGACGAGCACTTGCCGTGGAGGACTTATAGAAAATGTATATGTGCGTAATGTAACGGTAGGACAATGTCGTGAAGCTGTACTTCGCATCAATCTGCAATACGAGAACCGGGAGAAATGTAAGAGAGGGTTTGACCCGATTGTCCGTAATGTGCATTTGAAGAATGTAACTTGTGAGAAGAGTAAATTGGGTGTGCTTATTATAGGGCTGGAGGATGATAAACATGTATATAACATCAGTGTAGAGGATTCTCATTTTAATAATGTAGCCAAAGGAGCAAATGATATTAAAGGGGCGAAAGATGTTACTTTCAAGAATCTTTATATCAATGGTGAATTGGTGAAATAGAAGATTATTGTAGTAAATCAGAATATCCGAATATGAATGAAAAAGAAGATTTAGAAGAACTCCAATGTTTTGTTTCAAATATACAGAATGATTGGAAAACAGCTTATGATGCACAAATTTATATCACATCTCTGTCTGTAATAAGTAATCATGATTGGAATAAATTAGAACTTTGGATAAATCTTCATCAGGATGGTTTTATCTATAAGTTAAGACATTATTATCCTGCACTTTCGGAAGACGATATACATATCATTCTTTTATTACGTATTGATTTTAATAATGCTCAAATTTCAGAGTTGTTTCATGTTTTAGAGAGTTCTTTTAGAATACGGCGTAGTAGATTGAAGAAAAAAATGAATGTTGCTTGTGAATCTATTACAGATTTTGTCAAATCATTGTATTTAGAATAATTCTCTTTTTTATAGTAAAACCATATATGAATGTGTGTATAAGTAAATGTATACGCATTTGTATATGGTTAATATTTTTCTCTTAACTTAGAAATGTATTCTTTTGCAACAAATTATCATTGAAAAACATTTTTCATTCATACTAATATTATGGAAAAATACAGATTATCATCGTATGCAATATCGATAGAATTAGAAAGTGAACCTGACGATAGCCTATTAATACATGGCTATACCGGTGCTATAGATTTAATAGATAAGTCCATAGTAAGGTTTCTGATAGAAAATCCTTATTTTGATAGGGCTGTGCTACCTTGTGAAGAAAGTACAAAAGATGCTCTTGAAAAAAGAGGATATATCACTTTACAAACAGAAGATGAAGAAAAAGAATACTTTAAACGTTTAGCAACAGCACTTTTTAGAAAAGAAAGTATGCTACGTAAAGGTTTTACTTTTCTAATTACCTATGATTGTAACTTTCGTTGTCCTTATTGCTTTGAAAAAGATATTCAGAAAGATGGAACAGCATTCACCAAAGAGATGGTAGATAAAGCCTATCAAGCTATATTACAGATAGCACCAGACGAAAGACTACGCTCAAGGTCAATAACCTTGTATGGCGGTGAGCCTTTATTAAAGAGAAATAAGAATATTATATCTTATATTATTGAACAGGGTAAAGAATTAGGATTTAAGTTTTCTGCTATCTCTAATGGTTATGACCTGAAATATTATGAAGATCTTCTCTCGCCGGAAGATATTAGCTTTATTCAGATAACGATAGACGGCATTAGAGAACGTCATAATCAACGTCGTATTCATTATCAAGGATACCCTACATTTGATACGATTGTAGAAAATATTGGAATTGCTTTGAATAAAGGAGTTGCTATTTCAGTTAGAGTGAATGCTGATCGAAACAATATAGAAGATTTAGAGGGATTACAAACGATTTTTTGTGATTTGGGCTATACAGAGAACCCTTTATTTTCTATAAACTCTGCATTATTAAGAAATTATTCCGATAGTACAGAAAAAGCCTATCAATACTTCTCACAGAAAGATTTTATAGAATGGCATAAAAAACATGGCTTGGAATCTACTTGCCAAGATTATGGAGTATATCGTAGAATTCATGCAGCGATAAAACAAGGTAAACCTCTATCTTTTCGTTCTACTTTTTGTAGTGCTCAAACGGGTGGATTTGTGTTTGATCCATTTGGTAGAATTTATACATGCTGGGAGACTGTGAATCAAAAAGAACATTGTATAGGTAATTATTCTTTGAATAATGATATTGTTTGGAATGAGCAAGTCGAAGAACGTTGGAGAAAGACCTATCTTTTGGAGAATGCTATATGCGCAAGCTGTAAATACGCATTACTGTGTGGCGGTGGATGTCCGGCACAAAACTTACAGAAACATCGTTGTACGCATATGGAGGATATAGTTCATAATGCTGCGAATAAGGCTTATTTAAGCATTAAATAAAATATTAATTAAAATTTATTTTTATGGAACAAAATGAGAAAAAAGAACTACGTTCTTTGAATGTAGAGTTGCCAACTCTTTATGTTGAAGAATTGGAACAGCGGTTAGAAACCGATCCGTTGGCTATCGGTGGATTACTATCTGGAGATTTTGATGGAGTTGAAGCATATTCTTGTGATAAAGATTGCGATGAATTTACTTGTGGCGTTCATTGCGAAGACCATTGTGGAAGCCATTGTGGTTCTTATACTTGTGGCGTAAATTAAGGTCACAGTAAATAAGCTTAATTTTAGTATGTTCTCTTGATTAGTTTGAGAGAACATACTAAATATGAAAGCTTTTGATTTTAGAATTTGAATAGCATGAGAAAATATATACTTTTATTTTGTATGGTAATCTTTTCTATTTCACTATTTGCACAACTGAAAATACAGGGGCATCTGATAGATGAAAAGAAACAAGATTTGATAGCGGCAACTATACGCTGCTATATAAATGATACGCTTTTAGTGATAGGAGGAGTTACAAATAGTAAAGGAGAATTTGAACTCAAACTTCCGTGTACAGAGCAAAAATACAAGTTGTTAATTAGTTATTTAGGTTATAAAGAAACTACTCTAGTCCTGAATCCGACCAAAGAAACTCTGATTCGTTTAGGAGAAATAATGATGGATAAGACAGTGGTACAGATACAGGAAGTTACTGTTCTAGCCCAAAACCGGATAAATACTGAAGACAAAATAATGGTATTCCCTACTCGCGAGCAGTTACGACATTCTTATGACGGATATAGTGCTTTGCGCATGTTAATGATTCCAGGGCTGGAAGCTGACCCGCGAAGTGCAACTATCTCTTATCATAGAGAAAGCGTACTATTGTGTATTGACGGACATGAGGCAACACGGGAAGAGGTGCAGAATCTAAACCCAAAAGATATTAAACGTGTAGATTTTTATTCTCAAGGTCGTCCCGATTACCCAGAAGCTTCTACTATATTAGATTATATACTTAAAGAACGGGATTACTTAGGAACAATCGCTTTAAACGCAAGGCATCAATTGAACAAACCAACAGGAAGTGGACGAGGAACTGCCCAGTATTTTGAAGGAAAATCAGAATGGGCAGTTTCAGTATCAGACAGTTATACTCATTTTAGAAATCATGACGAGGGATATACTGAAACCCTTTATCATTTCCCTAACGAAACCATTGTCCGGACAGATGATGAACTACCCTCATTGGATAATAACAACAATTTAAAAACTTATCTGAACTATATATATAAAGATAAGTTGCAAACATTTTATTCTTCTTTACGGATGAATAGGAGTATGTCCGAAAATGACAACTGGAACCGACAACGATATAATAATACATCTGCTGTTCTCGTGAAGCAAGAATATAAACATTCTGTTAGGTTGAATCCGGCTTTACAATTACGCTATAATCGTACTCTTCCCAAAAGGCAGGGACTTCGACTTGAGTTGTATGGAAGTTATGGAAACAACGATTACAATCGGTGGTATGAGCAGTGTACAGATGAAGTTGTCATGTCTTCTTATGCCAATGCTACTGCCGAAGATAGTTGGTATGGAAAACTTAATTGTAACTATAGTAAAAGTTTTAAAAATAAATCATCCGTCAATTTGACTCTAAATCAGAATTTTACGCATACGAACAACTTAAATACAAAAGAGGGGAAAAATTCGGAGATCTTTTTAAATAAAGGTAATACCAGTTTTTATGCTACATATAATTATCGCATTAAGAAGAAATTTAATCTACAAGCTAGCATTGCTGAACATTTATCGTATACAACGACGAATGGAAATCATGTGTTCAGTTCTTTTTTCATACCTTCATTGAAACTCTCCTATCTTCATAAGGGACATTCGTTGAAGTTGACAGGAACTGTCCGCAGCACAGAAACCAGTATTTCAAATCGTACCAATTATGAATATAGAAGAAATGAGTACGAGATGTTTGTAGGAAACCCAGAATTAAAAGACTATTTGTTATATAATGCAGGATTGAATTATACTTGGACTGTAAATTCAAAATGGACAATACTTTCTTATGCTAGTTTGTACACAAGTAATCAACAAGCTTATGGATTATATTATTATGATGACAAACGAAAAATGTTTGTATATCAAAATTTTAATGGAGGGAAATGCGTGCAACAGCATTACGAGTTGGGTATACAATACGATCTTATTCCTCAAACCTTTAGTATTAGAACGGTACTAATTTATGATAATGCAAATGTAACATTATGGAAAGAGCTTATTCATAATGATCTGTGGGGTACTTGTTCTCTTTACTACATGCGAAATGGTTGGAGTTTCGATATAAGATATATGTCACCTGTAAATTTTATGAATTATGATTCTGGGCTTAAAGGGCACTTACCCGGCAAGCTGGGATTCGGTGGAAGTTATAGCATTAATAACTGGAATATTGATTTACATATGCAAACACCGTATAAGGCAGTATCTAAGGGATGCCTTCAGCAAATTGGCTATGAAAGAAGAAGTGAAAGCCGAACACCTCGCGTCAGCGATCATGTGATTAGCTTATCGGTAAATTATCGTTTCACTTTTGGAAAGAAAAAACATAAATTCGATAACTCGGTTATACAAGATACGAATCAGTCAATTATATCAAGCGATTAAAACGAAGCAAATGAATTTACAAGAGATAGAAATCCGGCCATTTTCAACTTCTTCCCTTCATGAAACCTTTCTTATGGAGGTTTCGGGACGTTTCTTTGAAATAGGTAAAGATGTGGCTGAACTTCTGACCTACTTTAAATGTAACGGTTGTGAAGAAGCAAGTATTGAAGAATATTCTAAACAAAATGGAAAGTTTTCGAAAGAGGAGATTTTGACGTTTTTAAATGATTTTGCTAAGAAGTTGGAAAAAGAGAGCGAACTTCCTAACAAAAGAAAGTCTTTTCTGTATAATAGAGAACTCATATCAGCGAATGTCATCAACAAATGTTCCTCGTTGTTAGCTCCTTTATTTAATAAATGGTTCATATTGTTCGTCATATTATTTTTTATAGCTTTGGATGTTCTCTACTTTATAGAATACAGTACAATAGGTAAAGAACACCTAAATTTGAATATTTATATTTTAAGCGGATTACTATTCTTTTTTATTCTTTCTTCTCTTTTTCACGAGTTAGGACATGCTTCAGCTTGTCGCTATTTTGATATTTCTCATGGAGGGATCGGGCTTGGATTGTACATTAATATACCAGTCTTTTATACAGATGTATCAAGCGTCTGGAAACTTCCAAGAAAAAAAAGATGTATTGTTAATGTTGGAGGAGTCTATTTCCAGATATTACTTTTGATTCCATTTTTGGTAATTTATTTATATTCTCAAAGTAGTTTATTGAGCTATATCATATTGATTATGAATTTCAATTTCCTACTCACACTAAATCCATTCTTTAAATTCGATGGATATTGGATTATGACAGATGTTTTAGGTGTTGCCAATTTACGTCAAAAAGGAAAAGAATGGATGCTGTATATGATAAACAAATTTAGGCATAAAAATACTAATAAAGTTCCTTACTTAATGTCACTCTCCAAAGGAGCAAAAATAGCATTGGTTATCTATACAATAGTGGTAAACTTCTTTTTCGGATTTTATTTCTTGTACATGCTACCACTTTTTTTTATCAGATTCTATCATACTTTCCCTGAAAGGATTGAACTATTATTAATGAATCTGTCATATCATCAAATGCCAAATTGGGGGAATCTGCAACAGTGTATTTTACAAATAGTGTTTTTGTTTTTCTTTCTTTATATGCTGTATAGAATGTTGAGTCCGTTATTAAGAAAAATAATATGGAAAAAATAATGAATAGAATAGCTTGTTGTTTGTTGGTTTTTATGTTTCTTATGCGTTTTTTCTACGTACAAGATCCATACTTTATCTGTACTTTTCTTTTGGTTATTTGCCTTACTGTCTGTTTAACTAGGCAAATGATAAAACTGACTATCATTGATTTATGTTTGCTCCTTTTATGGGCATATATAGGGATAGGACCTACTGTTAATTTCGCAGGGAGTGCGTATTCTTTTATTACACTCACATCAAATATCCTGTATTACTTTCTTTTGAGGTATATTATCACATACGATAAGAAAGGAGAACAGTCATTGCTATCATCATTTACCGTTTGTATTGCTGTCTTATCCGCATTAGCCTTTTATTCTTTTTATCTTTTCTGTGTGTCAGTGCATGAAATGGGTTTTAGTTCTCTTTATGATTTCAGATTTTTATATAAACCATTGGGAGTACCCAATAATGAATGGAGTAGCCTTCAATGGTTGTTTGGCGGGATTATAACGGCTGTCTATATTTATAGTGAGAATAAAATAATAAAAGGTATAGCTTTACTATCAGGTGCAATAATCTTATGTTTGGCTTTGGTTTCATTCTCACGAGGTATTTATCTTGCAGGTATTGTTTTCATCATATTGTTAATTGTGCTGGAACGTAGGAAACTATTCGAAAGGAAAAAGATAATTATTGGTGAAGGTTATTGTTTGTTAGTACTAGTTGTTGTTTGCCTTTATTCTACAGAAATAAAAAAAACACTTCATGGAAATGAGACTGTATCCCAACAGCGTAGTACGAAAAGCCGAATAAATACCTTCCAATTAACAACGGATGTCTTGAAAGAATATCCTTTTGGAGTGGGACTCAACAATTACACATTGGCAAAGGACTATTATTTGCATGGAGAAAAAAGGGTTGACTCTTATACTTCATACGCTGCGAATTCATTTTTTAAGATAGGCATTGAAGGCGGATATGCCGGTCTGATATTTTATATATTATTTCTTTTATCCATAGTTTACTACTTAGTGAAGGCGAAGAAGCGTAATTTGTGGCTATTATTTCTTTTTCTGTTCGCCTTTTTTCTTCGGGAACAAACATTTTCTACATTCTTTGATTCCAGTAGTGTCCGATTATCAGCTTTGATATTAATCGCTTTCCTGCAAAAAGAAGAAATAGTGATTGTGCAACGATCGAATATAAAGATTTTAGCTGCTATACCTTGTTTGGCATGGATATGTGTATTTTATATTTTTAGATATAATTGTAACGTTAATCATGATGTTGCAAGATTAGTTAATCAGTCTATGGCTTATCGAAAGGCTAATATACCAAAGGCGTTGACATGTATAAAGCAAGCCCAATTAAAAAATCCCTTAGATGTTCATCTGGCTTATTATGAATATTGCTGGTCAGAAAAAGAAAATGCAGTTCACAACGAAGATAAACTTAGAAAAATGACGGAACTCTATCCTGACAAATTATTGTTCCGGTGGACACTATATGAGCAATATAAACAACAGCATCAGTTAGAGAACGCTGCAACTGAATTAAGATCTTGTATCTTACAAAATCCTCGAATTCTTGGGACTTCTTTTTGGAAAGAACTTAATGAACAAGAACCTGGATTCGCAGAGCTGGTAGTAGGCAGATTATTAAAAGAAAAACAGGAAAAGCCTTTAAATGTAATAGAATTAGCTAAATGGGGAAGTATAGCTTTACAATTAGGAAAAAACGATTTAGCACTGTCCTATTTGAATGAAGTTAGCAAACAATTACCCAACCTATCCCGGGTATGGTTTAATTTAGCTTCCATATTGGAGAAAGAGGGAAAATTAGAACAAGCTAGTCTGTACCGACAAAGAGGGAGTATAATGGAATTAGGTGTTTTTTCTAAAGACAGAAGTTATATGCCTCCCGTAGAGCAAGATATAAATAAAATAATCAATGAGCAATACTCTTTTTTATTTAATCTGTGGTATAATGAAAATTTGAAGAATGAAATAGAATAAAGATATGAAAGCGTTGATGAAAATAAGTTTTTTGCTTCTCGGCGTTACTGTTATTTGCTGGGGAGTATATTTCTACTCTGGAAATAGGATTATCACACGGAAAGTTTTAGCACATTATCAAAATGATTCATTGAAATTAGCGGCAGCAACATTATTGTTGGATAATATAGGTGACAAATTTGCTTATTGTAAAGAGGATATTGAACGTTATGACACGATTTTTGCACTTTATGATGAATTAAATAAAAAAGGAGAAACCTCATCAGAACCAGAACTGGCAAAAAAATGTTGGCATACCTT